>JAVKCR010000283.1:0-5136 GCA_040222645.1 Rhodospirillales bacterium | reverse complement strand
AGGAACATGGTGACGCCGAGCGCACGTCCGCGCGGAATGATCGTCACCTTGTGCAGCGGCTCGTGACCCTTCACGTTCATCATGACGATGGCGTGGCCGGCCTCGTGATAGGCGGTCAGGGTCTTTTCCTCTTCGGTCATCACCATCGAGCGGCGCTCGGCGCCCATCATCACCTTGTCCTTGGCTTCCTCGAACTCCTGCATGGTGACGACGCGCTTCGACTTGCGGGCGGCCAGCAATGCCGCCTCGTTCACAAGATTGGCGAGATCGGCGCCGGAGAAACCCGGCGTGCCGCGGGCGATGATCTTCGGTTCCACGTCGGGCGCCAGCGGCACCTTGCGCATATGGACCTTGAGAATCTGTTCGCGGCCGAGAATATCCGGGTTCGGCACGGTGACCTGGCGGTCGAAACGGCCCGGGCGCAGCAGTGCCGGGTCGAGCACGTCCGGACGGTTGGTCGCGGCGATCAGGATAACGCCCTCGGTGCTTTCAAAGCCGTCCATCTCGACCAGCAACTGGTTGAGGGTCTGTTCGCGCTCGTCGTTGCCGCCGCCGAGACCGGCGCCGCGATGACGGCCGACCGCGTCGATTTCATCGATGAAGATGATGCAGGGCGCGTTCTTCTTGCCCTGTTCGAACATGTCGCGCACGCGGCTGGCGCCGACACCGACGAACATTTCCACGAAGTCGGAACCGGAGATGGTGAAGAACGGTACATTGGCCTCGCCGGCAATGGCGCGGGCAAGCAGCGTCTTACCGGTACCCGGAGGGCCGACAAGCAGGCAGCCTTTCGGGATCTTGCCGCCAAGGCGCTGGTATTTCTGCGGATCGCGCAGGAATTCGACGATTTCCTCGAGCTCCTGCTTGGCTTCCTCGATGCCGGCGACGTCCTCGAAGGTGACGCGGCCCGACTTCTCGGTCAGCAGCTTCGCCTTCGACTTGCCGAAGCCCATGGCCTTGCCGCCGCCGCCCTGCATCTGGCGCATGAAGAAGATCCAGACGCCGATCAGGAGCAGCATCGGGAACCACGAAATCAGGATCTGGAACAGCGCCGAGCTTTCTTCCGGCGGGGCAGCCTTGATCTCGACATTCTTGTCGGTCAGGCGCGACACCAGCATCGGATCGTAGGGTGCATAGGTGCGGAAAGGCTGGCCGGAAGTCAGCTTGCCGGAGATATTCTGGCCCTGGATCGTTACTTCCCGCACGGTGCCCTGCTCTACATTGGCGAGGAATTGCGAGAACGGCACCTCGTTCGCATTGGTACGGGTGCCTGACCCCTGGAATACGTTGAACAGGCCCACGAGCAACAGGCAGATGATGACCCAGAGGGCGAGATTTCTTCCGAACAAATCGATGTCCTTTTTCAGCGTGGGCCGCAAATCTGCGGCCATTCTGCAGTACGCCCTGCGTACAGGCGGGAACGGTAGCAGATTAAGACCTGTTGACCAGTGCTAACATAGGTTCATCCGTCGCCGGAACAAGCCATCTGGCCACCGGTAAAACCGCATTTACCGGCGAAAATCGTGCTGCAATTGGTACCGGCGTCCGGCCGAGACCGGGAAGTTCCGCGAACCCGCACCACTTCCGGTCCCGGAACAGGCCCGGCAACCCGCGCAGCACATCTCCCGGAACGCCCGTCCGGGCCGAATGTTCCTTGAGCGACATTGCGGACCGGCCCGCCGGTCCGACGGAAAACCCCTCTTCGGCGTTGCCGTGAAGGTCGAGACGGAAGCGGCCATCCCAGATTTCGCCGCCTGCCGCACTGATTGGCATCATTGGAGCGCGCGCATGTTCCCGGCAGATCACGATGTCGCCCCGCTTCCGGCTGACCAGGCAACCGCCAAATGTCGCCTTCTCGATACCCGACCTCAGCCGGGAAACCAGGTCGGCGGCACGGTGCATGGGTACGCGATAGTCCGAACCTGAAACGGCGGCGAGGATCGCAGCCAGCAAAAGATCACGTGCGTCTCCCGGCGCTTCCAGCACGTCATGCGAAAGACCTGCGAAGCCGAGAGGTGAAAGCCGGAGATGGCGCGCCGCCACCAATGCGGCCTCCCGTTCCAGCGCCGTTCGGAGGGCAGGCGCCTGTTCCGGCACTGCCGATGACATATCCGATTGCCGTACCCGGATACGTTCATACCGGTGATCCCGGTTGCTCGGATCCTCGATCCAACCGACCCGCCGTCCGGCAAGCCAGGCCCGCAATTCCGCACCGCCGATATCAAGCAAAGGCCGGACGATACGCACTCCGCCTTCAAGACGCATCGCGGCCATGCCGGCCGCGCCCGGGCCGCCCGGTGCACGAGCGTTTCGCATCGCGCGCGTCTCGGCCTGGTCATTGCGGTTATGGGCAAGCGCCAGGTGCAGGATGCCGTTTTCCCGGCACCAACCGGTCATCAGCCGGTAGCGCGCGGCTCGCGCACGGGCCTGGATGGCGCTCGAGACGCCGTCATGCTGCCAGGCGAGGATGTGATGCTCGATATCCCGTTCCCGGCAGAAGGCTGCAACTTTCTCTGCCTCGGCAGCTGAATCGGGCCGGAGCCTATGGTCAATTGTGAGAGCAATCACCCTGCCGCCGCGCGACCGGGCAAAGTTATCGGCCAGCAGCAGCAACGCGGTACTGTCGCCGCCACCCGAGGCGCCCACGGCGATTGCAGGTTCCGGCTCGAACGGGCCGCAGAATGCCATGCCGTCCCGGAACGCCGCCTCGACGCCCGGCATGCCGGGCGCAGGGGTTACGGCGTTCATAACATCACTGGCAGTTGTTGCGTCGCCGCTCGGTCGCCGCGCGCTGACGGATGGTAGCCGACGCATCCGGATAGGCTTCAGAGAGCTTGCTGAAGGCTGTGCAGGCCTGGTCGGTGCGGCCGATCTCTGCCAGCGACATGCCGAGCTTCAACATGTTGTCCGGCGCTTTCGAACTCGATCCGTACTTCTTGTAGCCTTCCGCGAAGGCAATGGCGGCGCGCTCGAAATCGGCCCGGGCGTAATAGGTCTCGCCCAGCCAGTATTGGGCGTTCCCGGCCAGTTTATGCTCGGGATTCTTCTCCACGAAGCTGGTGAAGGCGGAAGCGGCCTGACCGTATTCCTTCTTGCGCAGCAGGTCGAAGGCGAAATCGTACTGCATCTCGGCGGGGCCGTCGGGCAGTTTGACTTCCTGAACGAATGGCTGGATCGACGCCGCCGTCGATTGCGTCTCGATCTGCTCGCGCGTCAGGGTGCCGAGCGTGCCCGGGCCGGGCGCGGTTTGCGGAACGCCCGTGGAGGATTGCCCGGGAGCCGCAGCGTTGCCCGCAGGCGCCGAACCGGGATTGCCGCTTTCCAGCATGGACAGGCGATGGTCGACGTCCTCCACCAGCTTGTCGAGCCGGCTGTTGACCGTCGAGATGTCATGATTGACCCGCTCGACAAGACCGGTCAGTCCCCGCATCTCCGCCTCGATCTGGGTCATGCGGACTTCCAGCCGGCCAGCGACATCGGTCGGCATCGGTTCGGAGGATACGGACCTGCCGGTGGATGCCCCGGAAGCGTCGGAAACGCCGGCACCGTCGCGATAGATCTTGCGCTGCAGGGCATTGAGCTCCTGTTCGAGGCGGCCGAGGCGGTCGAGCAGCGCACCGAGATCGGCCTGCGCAAAGGCAGTGCCCGGCAGCGTGGAGGTGGCCAGCATGGCAACGAGATACAGGATCGGGGACTTCCGCATGGTCGGCTCCGGTCGAATTACTGTCAGTCTATTGGGAATCTAGGCTGTGTTATGGGCAAAAAAAAGGCGCCTGTCCGGAAGTTTCCGAACAGGCGCCCTTTTGAGCTAGCGCCTCGCTATTGCTGGGCTTAGCTGCCCGGAACTGCCGGCACGGATACACCGCGACGGTTCTGGGCCCAGGCTTCCTCGTTGGAGCCGAGCGCGACCGAACGTTCCTTACCGTAGGAAATGGTCGTGTTGCGGCCCGCGGAGACGCCCTGCGAGACGAGGTAGTTCTTGACGGCATTGGCGCGACGGTCACCGAGCGCGAGGTTGTACTCGCGGGTGCCACGTTCGTCACAATGACCTTCAATGGCGATATTCGCTGCCGGATAGGCTTTCAGCCAGGCAGCCTGACGACCGAGCACGTCCTGCGCGGAGGACGTCAGTTCGGAGCTGTCGTAACCGAAGTAGACGCGGTCGCCGACATTGACGACGAAATCTTCCATCGAACCCGGAGTGATCGTCTTGACGGGCGCTGCGGAAGCCGAAGAGCCGGTGGCAGCACCGGAGCCGGTGCCAGCGGCACCGGTATTCGGATCGGAGCTGCAGGCCGCGACCAGCAGCAGAGCGGCGATTGCACTGATAATACGTAGCATTTTCTTGTCTCCCGTACCGGCGAGGCGCCGGATAGTTGAAACTTGCGCGGCAAAGGCGAGCATTTAATAGCTTCCGCACCGCAACATAGCAATCGGAAAGCTGCCTTGAACCCGTGGTTTCCCCTGAACCCGCGCCAGAAGCATAAAGACGGTTCTCAGGGAATCAAGGGTGACCACGCCGGGTCGCTTCCCTGTAACGGTGTCGTTACCACCCGTTCATTGTAACCGGTAAGGTCAATTGAAACGAGTTCCGCTTCCCCACCGCTACCGTCTGCCCGGCTACGCTTCTGCCGGTAGAACATCAGCACGCGTCCGTTCGGCGCCCATGTCGGCCCCTCGACGAGATAGGACTGTGTCAGCAGCCGCTCGCCGCTGCCGTCAGGTCGCATGACGCCGATATAGAACACGCCCTTGGAGGATTTGGTGAAAGCGATCAGGTCACCGCGCGGCGACCAGACCGGCGTGCCGTAGCGGCCTTCGCCGAAGCTGATCCGTTTCACGTCGGACCCGTCCGCATTCATCACGTAGAGCTGCTGGGTGCCGCCGCGGTCTGACTCGAAAGTGATCCGGGCGCTGTCCGGAGAATAGGACGGCGCGGTGTCGATCGCCGGATGATCCGTCAGCCGACGGACAAGCCGCGACCGCAGGTCCATCGTGTAGATCTCGGAATTGCCGTCCTGCGCCAGCGACATGATGACCTGGTTGCCGTCCGGCGAGAACCGGGGCGCGAAGGTCATGCCGGGGAAGTCGCCGAGAATTTCCCGGCGGGCGGTCTCGATGTTGAAGATGTAGACC
>JAVKCR010000282.1:0-2912 GCA_040222645.1 Rhodospirillales bacterium | reverse complement strand
GTTGGTGAGCTGGGGGCAACAGTTGGCGCTAACCGTTCCACGCTCCCCCTCCGGCGCTGCGCGCCACCTCCCCCGGAGGGAGAGGAGTCGACTTGCCCCCACCCATTCCCGTTGACCGCGTTAATGTTTTAAGTTTAAAATATCTCCTGTCTGATCAGGGGAGAACGGTGTGAAGATCGTCTGTATCGGCGGCGGGCCGGCGGGGCTCTATTTCGCGATTTCCATGAAACTGCGCGACCCGGCGCACGAGATCACCATCGTCGAGCGCAACCGGCCGGACGACACCTTCGGCTGGGGCGTGGTGCTGTCCGACCAGACGCTGGAGAACCTGCGCGCCAACGATTCCGTGAGCGCCGCGGCCATCGGCGAGAACTTCCATTACTGGGACGAGATCGAGGTGCATTACCGGGGCGCGGTGGAACGTTCCGGCGGGCACGGCTTCTGCGGCATCGGGCGGATGAAGCTGCTCAACATCCTGCAGGCGCGCGCCGCCGAACTGGGCGTCGAGATCCGCTACGAGACGGAAGCGGCGGACGCCTCGTCTTTCGCCGATGCCGACCTGGTGATCGCCGCCGATGGCGTCAACAGCCGGGTCCGCAACGCACATGCCGAGCATTTCCGGCCGGATATCGAGATCCGCGCCAACAAGTATGTCTGGCTCGGCACGCACAAGAAGTTCGACGCCTTCACCTTCATCTTCAAGCAGACCGACGCCGGCTGGATCTGGGTCCATGCCTACCAGTTCGACCGCGACACCTCGACCTTCATCGTCGAATGCTCGGAAGCGACCTGGAAGGGTCTCGGCCTCGACAGACTCGACGCCGACGCCACCATCGCCAAGCTGGAGGAGATCTTCGCGGACTGGCTCGACGGCAACGCGCTGATGAGCAACGCCAGGCATCTGCGCGGCTCCGCCTGGCTCAATTTCAACCGGGTCTCCTGCGAAAGCTGGCGGCACGGCAATGTCATCCTGATGGGAGACGCCGCCCACACCGCGCATTTCTCCATCGGGTCGGGCACCAAGCTGGCGCTGGAAGACGCCATCGACCTCGCGCGGCTGCTGCACGAGGGCAAACCGCTGGATGACGCGCTCGCCGAGTATGAGGAGACGCGGCGCGTCGAGGTGCTCCGCCTGCAATCCACCGCGCGCAACTCGACCGAATGGTTCGAGAACGTCGAGCGCTATGTCCACCAGTCGCCGGAACAGTTCAATTACGGGCTCTTGACCCGCAGCCAGCGCATCAGCCATGAGGAACTGCGCCTGCGCGACGCGGCCTGGCTGGAACGGCTGGAAGGCTGGTTCGGTGCGCAAGCGGGCGTCACCGACGGCGCGCGGCCGCCGATGTTCGTGCCCTATCGCCTGCGCGGCATGGACCTCATGAACCGCGTCGTGGTCTCGCCGATGTCGATGTATTCGGCGACAGACGGGCTGATCGACGATTTCCACCTCGTCCATTACGGCGCCCGGGCGCAGGGCGGGGCGGGCCTCGTCGTCACCGAGATGACCGATGTCTCCGCAGAGGGCCGCATCTCGCCGGGTTGCGCCGGGATCTATACCGACGAACAGGCGGCGGCCTGGAAACGGGTGGTCGATTTCGTCCATGGCCGCACCGGGGCAAAAATCGCGCTGCAGCTCGGCCATGCCGGGCCGAAGGCGGCGACGAAGGTGGCCTGGGAAGGCTCCGACGAACCGCTGCCGGCGGATGAGAGCTGGGAGATCATCGCGCCCTCCGCCGTGAAGTGGGCACCCGAGAACCAGACCCCGCGCGCCATGACCCGCGCCGACATGGAGAAGGTGCGCGACGAGTACGTCGAGGCGACAAGGCGCGCGATTTCCGCCGGCTTCGACATGATCGAGCTGCATTACGCTCACGGCTACCTGATGTCCGCCTTCATCACCCCGCTGACCAACCGGCGCGACGACGATTACGGCGGCGCGCTGGAAAACCGCATGCGCTTCCCCCTCGAGGTGCTCCGGGCCGTCCGCGACGCATGGCCGGATGACAGGCCGATCTCCGTCCGCATCTCCGCCCATGACTGGGTCGGCGATGCCGGCATCACGCCGGACGACGCGGTCGCGATCGCGCGGATGCTGAAGGAGGCGGGCTGCGACATCGTCGACGTTTCCGCCGGCCAGACCTCCACGGAGGCCGCGCCGGTCTACGGACGGATGTTCCAGACGCCGTTCGCCGACCGCATCCGCAACGAAGCCGGCATCGCCACCATGGCGGTCGGCAACATCTACGAGGCGGACCATGTGAACTCGATCCTCGCGGCGGGCCGCGCCGATCTCTGCTGCCTCGCGCGGCCGCATCTCACCGACCCGAACTGGACGCTCCGCATGGCGGCGGAACAGGGCTATGACGGGGTGGACTGGCCGCTGCCCTACCTGCCGGGCCGCGACCAGCTGCGCCGCAACCTCCAGCGGCAATCGGAAGCAGGGTTCCGGATATGAGCCAGCTTGCCGGGAAACATGCGGTGGTGACCGGCGGCGGGTCGGGCATCGGGCTCGCCATCGCCAAGGCGCTGGCGGGGGAACGCGCCAACGTCACCATCATGGGCCGCAACCGCGAGCGGCTGGAAACCATGGCCGGGCGCATCAATGGCTGCCGGGCCATCGCCTGCGACGTGGCCGCCGCCGACTCGGTCGCCCGCGCCTTCCGGCAGGCACAGGCCAATTCCGGGCGCATCGACATCCTCGTCAACAATGCCGGCATCGTCGAAACCGCACCTTTCCTGAAAATGGACGAGGCCGCGTTCCGCCGCATGCTCGACGTCAATCTGATGGGCGCCTTTCACGCGGCGCAGGCTTCATTGCCCGGCATGCTGGAGGCGGGCTGGGGACGGATCGTCAACATCGCGTCGACGGCGGGGCTGAAGGGCTATGCCTACGTCTCCGGCTATGCGGCGTC
>JAVKCR010000281.1:0-4532 GCA_040222645.1 Rhodospirillales bacterium | reverse complement strand
TCAGCCTGACCGAATCGGAAGACCCGCTCGATGCGGGCCTGGAAATCATGGCGAGCCCGCCGGGCAAACGCCTGCAGGCGCTGTCGCTGCTCTCGGGGGGTGAACAGGCGCTGACGGCGATCGCGCTGCTGTTCGCGGTATTCCTCACCAACCCGGCGCCGATCTGCGTGCTCGACGAGGTCGACGCCCCGCTCGACGACGCCAATGTCGACCGCTTCTGCAAGCTGGTGGAGGAGATCTCCAGGACCTCGAACACCCGCTTCATGGTGGTCACCCACCATCGCATGACCATGGCCCGGGTCGACCGCCTGTTCGGCGTCACCATGGGCGAACGCGGCGTCAGCCAGCTGGTCAGCGTCGATCTGCAGACCGCGGAGAAGCTGCGCGACGCGGTCTGATTGCCTGTTCAGGGAATTCCGGAAAGACTGGATGACGGCCGGCGGGGAGGGAGACCGGCCGTCATCGCGTCGTTACCGCGCGTGAGGGGGAATTAGCGCGGGGCACACTGGAAGGTCGCGGTGTGCGAGCCGTCCGTGTTGGGAGAGACCGAGGAGGTTGCCACATTCGTGCCGCGCTCCAGGCAATAGCGCTGGGCATTGCGGGAGGCGATCAGCAGTTCCTCGTCCGACCGGTAGCGTTCGGCGATTGCCGGCGCCGATGGCGGCGAGGTGGCCACCGTGGACGGGATCGGCCTGTCGCACTCGAAACGGACTTCCGTGCGGCCGTCCGTGCCGGTCGAGACCACCGCATTGCCCGGCATCGACTTGAACTGCGCGCAATAGTCGGCCGCGCGCTGGTTGGCGGCGATCAGCTGCTGGTCGCCGCGATACTGGTAGGTGACGCTCGGCATATCCGAGCTGACCTGGGTCGGCGGCTGGCTCGGCGGCGCAACACAGGCTCCAAGCAGGGCGCTTGCCGCCAGCGCCGCGGAAGCGAAACCGGGAACATGTAACTTGCGGGCCATTCTTCTGCTCCTTTCCAGGATGGGCGGGGCATCAAGGCCCGTTGCCCGATGGAAACAGGAACGCCCGGCGGCGGCGGCGGTTCCCGGGAAAGTTTCAGGAGGCGACGAGATGTCAGCGAATGCTGTGCCTTTCGCCCTGGGTTTCGGCGGTCGCCGGAATGACATCGGAAGGGAAATCATCAACAAAATGAATGTCATCCCGTCGAAAGACGGGACCCAGTGCCAAACCGCACGGCGCCAGCCCAAAACACCCTCTGCCCCCTCCATCAGGAAGGCATGGGCAAAGATGCGTATCTCTGGGTCTACATTCTCGCGAGCCGGCGCAACGGGACGCTCTATATCGGCGTCACCGGCGACCTGCACAAACGGGTGACCGATCACCGCGATGGCCGGGGATCAGCCTTCACCAGGAAATATGGCGTGACCCGGCTGGTCCATGTCGAGGGATACAGTTCGGCTCTGGATGCCATTCAACGTGAGAAGCGGCTCAAGGGCTGGAAGCGGGCCTGGAAGCTCGACCTGATCGAACAGGGCAACCCGACATGGTCGGACCTCTGGTACGACCTGCCGTTTGATCCCTGATCCCGCAATCCGCAATTGTCCTAGATCCCGGCTTTCGCCGGAATGACGTCGATAGTGAGTGATCTGAACCAAAAGAACCATGTCATCCCGGCCAAAGAGCCGGGAACCAGTGCGTAAACCTCAGCGTTTGCGGCAGCTTGTCTCACCCCTACCGCGTCAGCGGCTTGAACTTGAGGCGGTGGGGCTGGTCGGCGTCGGCGCCGAGGCGGCGCTTCCTGTCGGCTTCGCAATCCTCGGAATTGCCCTCGAACCATTCGACGTGGCTGTCTCCCTCGAAAGCGAGGATGTGGGTGGCGATACGGTCGAGAAACCAGCGGTCATGGCTGATCACCCCCGTTTCCAGGTCGTCCCCGCGGCGGAATCCTCCAGCACGATGCCGCGGGCGGCGAGATCGTCGCGGATGCGGTCGGCTTCCGCGAAATCGCGGTTCTTGCGCGCCGCCTGTCGGGCCGCGATCAGGCTCTCGATCTCATCCGCCTCGTCGTCATCCGCGGCGCCCTTGAACCAGGCTTCCGGATCCTGCTGGAGAATGCCGAGTGTGTCGCACATCGTAGCAAAATGCGCAGCTAATTCGGGTACGCTGATTTTCCTGCGTGTTTCGGCCCCGAGGGTAGCGTAGCCAGAAACTTCACCGCCATCTTCAGAGAAAATCATTGAAGCAGATCGAGAGATTTCAGCCAAAGCACCCGGCGTATTCAGATCATCGAGAATAGCCTTCCTGAAGCGCCCCAATTCCTCCAACACATCATCATGATGAGCAAAATCAAATTCTCTTAGCGGTTCGAATTTGCCATCTAGCTTTAGAAGTTCCTGCTTGGCGCGGTACCAGCGATCCAAAGTCTTCTTCGCCTCCCTGCAGCGCGCTTTCGAGAAATCCAGCGGCTGGCGGTAGTGGGTCTGCAGGATGACCAGGCGCAGCGCCTCGCCCGGGAACTCGTCGAGCAGTTCGCGCACGGTGTAGAAGTTGCCGAGGCTCTTCGACATCTTCTCGCCTTCGCTCATCAGGTAGCCGTTATGCATCCAGTACTTTGCGAACGTGCTGCCGGGCGCCGAGCAGACCGACTGGGCGATCTCGTTCTGGTGGTGCGGAAAGATCAGGTCGAGCCCGCCGCCGTGGATGTCGAAATCGAGACCGAGATGGTGGCGGCTCATGGCCGAGCATTCGATATGCCAGCCCGGTCGGCCGCGGCCCCAGGGGCTGTTCCAGCCGGGCTCCGAATCGGAAGACGGCTTCCAGAGCACGAAGTCCGCGGCGTCCCGCTTGTAGGGGGCAACCTCGACACGGGCGCCGGCGACCATCTCGTCGCGGTCGCGGTTGGCGAAGCGGCCGTATTCGTCCCAGGACGGCACGTTGAACAGCACATGGCCATCGGCTGCATAGGCATGGCCGCCCGCGATCAGCGCCTCGATGATGTCGATCATGCCCTTGATATGTTCAGTCGCGCGCGGCTCGTGACTGGGCGGCAGGCATCCCAAATCGGTTGCATCGGCGCGGAACTGGGCGGCGGTGCGCTCGGTGAGATCGCGGATGGCCTCGCCGTTCTCGGCGGCGCGTGCGTTGATCTTGTCCTCCACGTCCGTGATGTTGCGGACATAGGTCACCTTGCCGCCGTACAGCCGGTCGAGCAGGCGGAAAAGCACGTCGAACACCACCAGCGGGCGCGCATTGCCGATATGGATGAGATCGTAGACCGTCGGACCGCAGACATAGAGCCGCACGTTTTCCGGGTCGATCGGTTCGAACGGAACCTTGGCGCGGCGGGCGGTGTCGTAGATCGTCAGGGTCATCGGTCAGTTTCCAATATCAATTCTACCTCGTCCTGAACTCGTTTCAGGACCTCGAGAGAACAGTCCGAGCCTGTGGTGCTCCGATCAGGCGGGTTGGTCGAGGTCCTGAAACGAGTTCAGGACGAGGGATGGCTTATATATCGCCGGGGCCCCGGGGTCCAATATGCCGGGTGAAGCCGTTGGTGATCGGGTAGCGGCGGTCGCGGCCGAAATTGCGGGTGGTGACCTTGACCCCCGGCGGCGCCTGGCGGCGCTTGTACTCGGCGCGGTCGAGCATGCGCCAGATGCGGCGCACCACCGCCTCGTCGAAACCGCCGCGCACGCAATCCTCCACCGATTCCTCGCGCTCCACCAGCGCCTCCAGGATGGCGTCGAGAATGTCATAGGGCGGCAGGCTGTCCTGGTCGGTCTGGTCGGGCTTGAGCTCGGCCGAGGGCGGCTTGGTGATCACCCGTTCCGGCATCGCCGGCCCGTCGGGACCGAGCGCGCCGGCGGGGAAATGGGCGTTGCGCCATTCCGACAGCGCGAAGACATCGGTCTTGTAGACATCCTTCAGCACCGAATAGCCGCCGCACATGTCGCCGTAGAGCGTCGCGTAGCCGACCGACATCTCCGACTTGTTGCCGGTGGTCAGCAGCATCGAGCCGTGCTTGTTGGAGAGCGCCATCAGCAGCAGGCCCCGCGAGCGCGACTGTATGTTCTCCTCGGCAATACCGCTCTGGGTGCCTTCGAAGGAGGGCGCCAGCATCTCGCCGTAGGCCCTCATCGCCGGCTCGATGGAGATCGAATCCAGCCTGGTGCCGAGCAGTTCGGCAACCTTCGCGGCGTCCTCCAGGCTGTCGCGGCTGGTATAGGGCGAGGGCATCATCACGCAATGCACCCGCTCCGGCCCCAGCGCATCGACGGCGACCGCGGCGGACAGCGCGCTGTCGATGCCGCCGGACAGCCCGAGGATCACGCCAGGGAAGCCGTTCTTGTTCACGTAGTCGCGCAGTCCCAGCATCATCGCCGCGTACATCGCCTCGAAACCGACCGGCACCGGCGCGAGCGGCTGCGCGCCGCAGGACCAGCCGTCGCCGCCGCGCGCCCATTCGGTCATCGCGACGCAATCGGTGAAGGAGGGCAGCTGGACGGCCGGCCGGCAATCCCCGTTGATGACGAAGGAGGCGCCGTCGAACACCAGTTCGTCCTGGCCGCC
>JAVKCR010000280.1:0-1336 GCA_040222645.1 Rhodospirillales bacterium | reverse complement strand
GCCTATCACGGCGAGGGCATCCAGCATATCGCGCTGTCGACGGGCGACATCTGCGGCACCGTGGAACGGCTGAAGGCATCCGGCGTCGAATTCATGGCGCCGCCGCCCGCAACCTATTACGAGGCGGTCGACGGCCGCCTGCCCGCACATGGCGAGGACATCGCGAAACTTGCCGAACTCGGCATCCTGATCGACGGCGCGCCGACCGAGGACGGCGGCATCCTGCTGCAGATATTCACCGCCACCGTGATCGGCCCGATCTTTTTCGAGATCATCCAGCGCAAGGGCGACGAGGGCTTCGGCGAGGGCAATTTCCGGGCGCTGTTCGAGAGCATCGAGCAGGACCAGATCCGCCGCGGCGTGCTGCGGGCCTGAGCCCTACATTTCGTGCGGAGCGCCCATAGAAAATATACTGTATCCGGCAGATTGAAGCCGGATGGCAGCGGGATCAGATTTCCGAGGCCCGGAATCCCCGGGCGCCTTTCGGGAGGAACAAGATGGACCAGTCCATCATCAGGCTTTACGACGAGTATACCCACGCTCCCCTGCCCCGCCGTGTCTTCCTCGCCCGCCTCGCCCAGCTGACCGGTGGCGCCGCCGCCGCCATGGCGCTGCTGCCGATCCTCGAGAACCGCTATGCGCATGCCGCCCTTGTCGCCGAGAACGACCCGCGCCTCGCGATATCCACCGTCGACATTCCTGTGGAAGGCCGGAAGCTGTCCGGCTACCTGGCGAAACCGGCCGGCCTGTCGGACATTCCGTCCGTTCTCGTGATCCATGAGAACCGCGGTCTCAACCCGCATATCAAGGATGTCACCCGCCGGCTTGCTCTCGAAGGCTTCGTCACCCTCGGTCTCGATGCGCTGTCGCCGCAGGGCGGTACGCCGGAGAACGAGGATGCCGCACGCGAGATGATCGGCAAGCTCGACGCCACCGCGAACCTCGAAAACTACATCGCGGCCGTCGACTGGTTGAGCGACAATCCCTCGGGCAACGGCATGGCCGGTTGCGTCGGCTTCTGCTGGGGCGGCGGCATGGCCAACCAGCTCGCGATCTGGGCCGAGAACCTCGACGCCGCGGTCGCCTATTACGGCAAGCCGCTGACCAAGGCCGAAGCGCCGAACGTCAACGTGCCGCTGCTGCTGCATTATGCCGGGCTCGACGATCGCATCAATGCCGGCATCCCCGAGTTCGAGGAAGCTCTGAAGGCCAAGAAGCGGAAGTTCACCATCCACATGTATGACGGCGTCAACCACGCCTTCAACAACGACACCAATGAAGCGCGCTACAACAAGGAAGCCGCGGACCTCGCCTGGGGCCGTACGGTCGAGTTCCT
>JAVKCR010000279.1:0-12885 GCA_040222645.1 Rhodospirillales bacterium | reverse complement strand
GAAGGCATCTATTACGGCCAGTGCTCCGAGCTTTGCGGCAAGGACCATGCCTACATGCCGCTCGCCGTCGAGGTCGTCTCCCGCGATGTCTATGACGCCTGGGCGAAGAAGTCGGTGGAAGCCGGCGAACCGCAGAAGGTCGCCGACATCCTGACCGAAATGAAGCAGACGAAACAGCTGGCCGCGGTTTCCGCCGCCACCGCCAACTGAGCGAACGAGGAGAGGCAAAATGGCAACCGAAGCCGCAGGCGCATACGATCACGATGACCACAAGCCCGGATTCTTCGTCCGCTGGTTCTGTTCCACCAACCACAAGGACATCGGGACGCTCTACCTGCTGTTCGCGATCGTCGCCGGTCTGATCGGCGGTATCTTCTCGGTCTGGATGCGCATGGAACTGCAGGAGCCGGGTCTCCAGCATCTTTCAGGCGACGACGGCAAGCATTTCTTCAACGTGCTGGTCACCGCCCACGGCCTGATCATGGTGTTCTTCGCCGTCATGCCGGCGCTGATCGGCGGTTTCGGCAACTGGTTCATCCCGCTGATGATCGGCGCGCCGGACATGGCCTTTCCGCGCATGAACAACCTGTCTTTCTGGCTGCTCGTGCCGGCCTTCCTGCTGCTCGTGCTCTCCGCCGTGCTCGGCGGCGGCGCCGGGACCGGCTGGACGGTCTATCCGCCGCTGTCGTCGTCGCTCGGCCATCCCGGGCCGGCGGTGGACATGGCGATCTTCGCGCTGCATCTTGCCGGCGCCTCGTCGATCCTCGGTGCGATCAACTTCATCACCACCATCTTCAACATGCGTGCCCCCGGCATGACGCTGCACAAGATGCCGCTGTTCATCTGGGCGATGCTGGTCACGGCCTTCCTGCTGCTGCTGGCGGTTCCGGTACTGGCCGGTGCCATCACCATGCTGCTGACCGACCGCAATTTCGGCACCTCCTTCTTCATTCCGGAAGGCGGCGGCGACCCGGTTCTCTACCAGCACCTGTTCTGGTTCTTCGGTCACCCGGAAGTGTACATCATGATCCTGCCCGCCTTCGGCATCGTCAGCCAGGTGGTCTCGACCTTCTCCCGCAAGCCGGTATTCGGCTACATGGGCATGGCCTACGCCATGGTCGCGATCGGCGGCGTCGGCTTCATCGTCTGGGCGCATCACATGTACACCGTCGGCATGGATGTCGACACCCGCGCCTACTTCATGCTGGCGACGATGGTCATCGCGGTCCCGACGGGCGTGAAGATCTTCTCCTGGGTGGCGACCATGTGGGGCGGCTCGATGACCTTCGAGACCCCGATGCTCTATGCCATCGGCTTCATCTTCCTGTTCACGGTCGGCGGCGTGACCGGCGTCGTGCTTTCGAACGCGGGCGTCGACGCCTCGCTGCACGACACCTATTACGTGGTCGCCCATTTCCACTACGTGCTGTCGCTGGGCGCCGTCTTCGGCATCTTCTGCGGCTTCTACTACTGGTTCGGAAAGATGTTCGGGGTGATGTACAACGAGACGCTGGCCAAGATTCAGTTCTGGATCTTCTTCATCGGCGTCAACGTGACCTTCTTCCCGATGCACTTCTCGGGCCTGTCCGGCATGCCGCGCCGCTATGTCGACTACCCGGACGCGCTCGCGGGCTGGAACTTGGTCTCCTCGATCGGGTCCTACCTCTCGTTCGCCGGCTTCATCCTCTTCATCATCGTCTGTCTCGAGGCGCTGGCGAAGAAGCGCAAGGCCGCCGACAATTACTGGGGCGAGGGCGCGACGACACTGGAATGGACCCAGACCTCTCCGCCGGCGTTCCACACCTTCAACGACCTGCCGGTCATCAAGTAGGCAGGCCCTGACGGTATGCGAAATGCTGCGGCAACCATGAATGCGACCGGGGCCGCCATCGATGATGGCGGCTCCATCGCGGTCGAATCCGCGGCAGGCGATTTCATCGCGCTGCTGAAACCGCGGGTGATGGCGCTGGTGGTGTTCACCGGCGTCGCCGGCCTGCTGCTGGCGCCGGGATCGATCCATCCCGTGATCGGCCTGGTCGCCGTGCTCTGCATCTCGGTTGGCGCCGGTGCCTCGGGCGCGATCAACATGTGGTTCGACCGTGATATCGACCGCATCATGACCCGGACCCGCAACCGGCCGGTGGCCGCGGGCCGGATCAAGCCGGACGATGCGCTCGCCTTCGGGGTGATCCTCTCGGCGGGGTCGGTGATGGTGATGGGCCTCGCGGTCAATCTCGCCGCCGCCGGGCTGCTGGCGCTGACCATCGCCTTCTACGTTTTCGTCTATACCATGTGGCTGAAGCGCCGTACGCCGCAGAACATCGTCATCGGCGGCGCCGCCGGTGCCTTCCCGCCGATGATCGGCTGGGCCGCGGTGACCGGCGACGTCTCGCTCGCCTCGATCACGCTGTTCGCCATCATCTTCTTCTGGACCCCGCCCCATTTCTGGGCGCTGGCGCTGTTCCGCAATGCCGACTATACCGCCGCCGGCGTGCCGATGCTGCCGGTGGTGGCCGGCCCGCGCGAGACCAAGCGCCAGATGATGGCCTATACGCTGTTGATGCTGCCGCTGTCCGTCGCGCCGGCGCTGCTGGGCTTCGCGAGCCCGGTCTACGCCGTGATGGCGGCGCTCGCCAGCCTGCGCTTCATCCAGCTCTGCGTTGCCGTGATGCGCGCGGATGACGAGGATTTCGCCCCCGCGCGGCGCATGTTCGGCTATTCGATCGTCTATCTCTTCGGACTGTTCGCCGCGCTGCTGGCGGATGCCGCCGCAACGACAGCCGGGATCTGGTAGCCATGGCCAGGAAGGAACCAAGCGAGATGCACAAGGCGCGCCGGGGCAAGAACCTCCTGCTCGGCCTGGCCCTGGTCGGTTTCTGCGTGCTGTTCTACGTGATTACGATTGCGAAGATGGGGTAACAGAAGAATGGCTTCCTTGCGCAACAGAAACCGCAACATGTTTGCCGGCCTCCTGCTGTTTGTCGCCGGGATGGTCGGTGTGGCATATGCCTCGGTGCCGCTCTACGAACTGTTCTGCCGGGTCACCGGATTCGGCGGCACGACGCAGACCGCGGAGGCGGCGCCGGGCGCGGTGGAAGGCCGGATGATCACCATCCGTTTCGACGCCAACGTGAATGGCGGCCTGCCCTGGAAGTTTCGCCCCGAACAGACGGAAGTACGCGTGCAGGTCGGCGAGGAAACGCTCGTCGCCTACGAGGCGAAGAACCTCGCGGCGCGGGGCACCCGCGGCACCGCCATGTTCAACGTCACGCCGCTGAAGGCCGGGCAGTACTTCTCCAAGATCGCCTGCTTCTGTTTCGACGACCAGTATCTCGCGGCCGGCGAGCAGGTTTCGATGCCGGTCTCCTTCTTCGTTGATCCGGCGATCTTCGAGGACCGGGCGACCGCCGACGTGACGACCATCACCCTTTCCTATACCTTTTTCCCGGTGCGGGACGAGGAGAAGGAAAAAACCGGCAAAGACACCGGAAACACCACATCGCAACTGGACGAAAGCGCAAAGCCAGCTAAAACAGGCGGCTGAGCGTCAACGAACAAGACAAGCTTCAGGGGACACGAGAAAACATGAGCGACGATCACGCAGTCAATCATCCCTATCACCTGGTCGAGCCCAGCGTCTGGCCGATGGTCGGCGCCTTGGCGGCCGGCCTGTTGACCGGGGGCGGCGTCTTCTGGCTGCACGGCCATACCTCGATCGCCATGATCCTCGGCTTTGTCGCCGTGCTGGGCACAATGTATTTCTGGTGGCGACAGGTGGTCCGCGAAGCGCTCGACGGGCATTCGCATTCGCCGGTGGTCAAGCTCGGCCTTCGCTACGGCATGATGCTGTTCATCTGTTCTGAAGTGATGTTCTTCGTCGCCTTCTTCTGGGCCTTCTTCCACAACAGCCTGCTGGTGTTCTCGCCGGCCACGACCGTCTGGCCGCCGGAAGGCATCGTCCCCTTCGATCCCTGGGACCTGCCCTTCATGAACACCCTGATCCTGCTGCTGTCGGGCGCCACCGTGACCTGGGCCCACCATGCGCTGATCGAGGGCGACCGCGACGGCCTGCTGAAGGGCCTCGGCATCACCGTGCTGCTCGGCGCCGCCTTCACCGGCCTGCAGGCCTACGAATACGGCCATGCCGCCTTCGGCTTCACCGACGGGATCTATTCCTCGGTGTTCTACATGGCGACCGGCTTCCATGGCGCGCATGTCATCATCGGCACGATCTTCCTCGCGGTCTGTTGGGTCCGCGCCTACAAGGGTCATTTCAAGCCGGAAAGCCATTTTGGCTTCGAGGCCGCCGCCTGGTACTGGCATTTTGTCGACGTGGTCTGGCTCTTCCTGTTCATCTGGATCTACTGGTGGGGCGCCTGATCCCCGGTTCCGACGAACGCATTCTGGATTTCTTTGCGCCGCCATCCCGGAATCGTTCCGGGATGGCGGTTTGCTTTTGAACATGATTGAAAATAACGACCGCTTTCCCGTCTGGCTGACGCTGTTCACCGTGGCAATCGTCTCGATGCTGCTGGCGCTCGGCTTCTGGCAGGTGCAGCGTCTGAACTGGAAACTCGACCTGATCGCCGCCCGCGATGCGGCCATCGCGGCCGAGCCGCTATCCGCCGCCGACCTGCGGACAACGAACGATCCCGCGGCAATCGATTTCCACCGCGTGCGGATCGAGGGTGTATTCCTGCCCGGCAAGGAGGTGCATGTCTATGCCACATCGACCGACGGCAAGGCGGGCTACCACGTCCTCGTCCCGCTGCTGATGCCGGGGGGCTATACCCTGCTGGTCAATCGCGGCTGGGTGCCGCCGGAGAAGAAGGATGCGTCCGAGAGGCCGGGTTCGCTGATCGCCGGTCCCGTCGCCATTTCCGGGGTCATCCGCCTGCCGCAGGGGCGTGGCATGTTCACCCCGGCCGACGACCCGGCGTCCAACACCGCCTACGCGGTCGACCCCGCGGCCTTTGCCGCCAGGCTCGGTGTCGCGGGGCTGGAAACCCGCTTCTATCTCGTCGCTGACCGGGATTCGACGCCGCCAGGCGGATTTCCGCTCGGCGGGCAGTTGAAACCGGGACTGAAGAACAACCATCTGATCTATGCCATCACCTGGTTCTCGACCGGAATCGCGGTGGCGATCGCCTTCATCTTCTTCCTCCTGCAACGAAGACGCCGGAACCCCGCCGCATGACAGCATATCAACGCCTGTCCGAGACCTTCCGCCGGTTGGCCATCCTCGGCGATGCCGCCGGCGTGCTGCACTGGGACGCCTCGACCATGATGCCGGCCGGCGGCGCCGGACAGCGCGGCGAGGAAGTCTCGCTGCTCGAGCGTCTCGGCCATGACATGCTGGTGGCGCCGGAAACCGCCGACCTGCTTGCGGAGGCGGAACAGTCAGCCGGCGATCTCGAGGAGACCGACCGTATCGATCTTGGCTGGATGCGCTGGCGCCATACCCATGCCTCCGCCCTGCCGGGCGACCTCGTCGAGGCGGCGTCGAAGGCGGGTTCCCGCTGCGAGACGATCTGGCGCCGCGCCCGGGCCGGCAGCGATTTCAACCTTGTTGCCGATGCACTGTCCGAAGTGGTCGCGCTGACGCGCGAGAAGGCCGCGATCAAGGCCGGCGCGCTGGGGCTCGCCCCCTACGATGCGCTGCTCGACGGCTTCGATCCGGGCCGCCGGTCGACCGCGGTCGATATCCTGTTCGACGAACTTCAGGGCTTCCTGCCCGACCTGCTGTCCCGCATTCTCGACCGTCAGGCCGCTTCACCCGAACCGTTGTTGCCATCGGTCGCGACGCCGGTCGCTGCCCAGCGGGAACTCGCCCGCAAGCTGGTGCAGGTCATCGGTTTCGATTTCGAACGCGGCCGCCTCGACGAGAGCCTGCATCCCTTCACCGGCGGCGCCGGTGACGATATCCGCATCACCACCCGGTTCGACGAGCATTCGCCGGTCGACGGCCTGATGGGCGTGGTTCACGAGACCGGCCATGCGCTCTACGAGCAGGGATTGCCGGAGGCCCACCGCTACCGCCCGGTCGGCGAAAGCCTTGGCATGACCATCCATGAAAGCCAGTCGCTGCTGCTGGAGATGCAGGCCGGCCGCTCGCATGAATTCATGGAACTGCTGGCGCCGATGTTCCGCGCGGCCTTCGGCGACGACCCGGCCTGGAACCCCGAGAACCTCTCGCGGCTCTATCTCCGTGTCGAACCGTCGCTGATCCGGGTCGAGGCGGACGAGGTCACCTATCCGCTGCATGTCATCCTGCGCTACCGGCTGGAGAAGGCACTGCTCTCCGGCGATCTTGCGGTCGCCGACCTGCCCGGCGCCTGGAACGATGGCATGGCCGACCTGCTCGGCATCCGCCCTGGCACCGACGCCGAGGGCTGCCTGCAGGATATTCACTGGTACGACGGCGCCTTCGGCTATTTCCCGACCTATACGCTGGGCGCACTCTCGGCGGCGCAGATGTTCGCCGCCGCGACGTCGGCCGACCCGGCCATCCTTCCCGGCATCGCGAAGGGGGACTTCAAGCCGCTCTATGGCTGGCTGCGCCCGAACGTGCACGCTATCGGCCGCCGGCTGGGCCCGGACGCGCTGATCGAACAGGCGACCGGCGCCCCGCTTGCGGCGGACGCCTTCCGCCGCCACCTTGACAGGCGCTATCTCGGGGAAGCGTGACCGCGCCTCGCTTGCGGCTGCCGGGTGCGAAAGATAGGGTGCGCTGGCCCAATTCCAGAACCGGACGTTTGCGTTGAAATATATCTCGACCCGGGGGAAGGCCCCCGTTCTCGACTTTGACGATGTGCTGCTGGCGGGCCTGGCCCGCGACGGCGGCCTCTATCTGCCGGAAAGCTGGCCCCAGTTCAGCGCCGACGACATCCGCGCCATGCGCGGCAAGCCCTATGCCGAGATCGCGAAACGGGTGATCGGCCCCTTCACCGGCGAGACGATCACCGCCGACGAGCTCGGGACCATGATCGACCGCGCCTACGCGACCTTCCGCCACGAAGCGGTGGCGCCGCTGAAGCAGCTCGGGCCCGACGACTGGCTGATGGAGCTGTTCCACGGCCCCACCATCGCCTTCAAGGATTACGCGCTGCAGCTTGTCGGTCACCTGTTCGATCATGTGCTGGCGAAGAAGGGCGAGCGGGTGACCATCGTCGGCGCGACCTCCGGCGATACGGGGTCCGCCGCCATCGAGGCCTGCCGCGACCGCGATGCCATCGACATCTTCATCCTGTTCCCGAACGGCCGTGTCTCCGACGTCCAGCGCCGGCAGATGACCACGGTGGATGCCGGCAACGTCCATTGCATTGCGCTGGAGGGCGATTTCGACGCCTGCCAGGACATGGTGAAGGCGATGTTCAACGACGGCGCCATGCGCGACCGTCTTGCGCTGTCCGCCGTCAACTCGATCAACTGGGCCCGGATCATGGCCCAGATCGTCTATTACTTCCACGCCGCCACCGCGCTCGGCGCGCCGGAGCGGGACGTCTCGTTCTCGGTGCCGACCGGCAATTTCGGCAATATCTTCGCGGGCTATGCGGCGCGCGCCATGGGCCTGCCGGTCGCGAAGCTGGTGGTCGGTTCCAACTCGAACGACATCCTCACCCGCTTCTTCGCCACCGACGCGCTGGAGATGACCGGCGTGGTGCCGACCATCTCGCCCTCCATGGATATCCAGGTCTCGAGCAATTTCGAACGCCTGCTGTTCGATATCTACGACCGCGACCCCGACGAGCTTTCCGCCGCCATGACGCGCTTCCGCAAGAATGGCCGGCTGCCGGTCTCCGGCAACCGCCTGGCCGAGATACATGCGCTCTTTACCGCGTCCCGCTACGATGACGACGAGACCCGCGCGGTGATCCGCGAGGTGCGCGCCGCGACCGGTGAACTGCTCTGTCCGCACAGCGCCATCGGGGTCGCCGCGGGCCGCAAGGCGCTCGCCGAAGGCGCGCCCGGTCCGATGGTGTCGCTTGCGACAGCCCACCCGGCGAAATTCCCGGCGGCGGTCGCAGCGGCGTCGGGCATCCATCCGCCTCTGCCGGACCATCTCGACGGCCTGTTCGACCGCGAGGAGCGTTTCACCGTGCTGCCAAACGATATGACAACCGTCGCCCGCTTTGTTTCCGATCGCACGAGGGCTGTATCAGGACCGCCGAGATCTCCACGCTCGAGAACGGCCTCACCATCGTCTCCGAACGGATGCCGCATCTCCAGACGGCCACCGTCGGGGTCTGGGTCGGGGTCGGCGCGCGCGACGAGCGGGCCGACCAGAACGGCGTCTCGCATCTGCTCGAGCACATGGCCTTCAAGGGCACGGCGCGCCGCGACGCCTATGCCATCGCCGCCGAGATCGAAGCGGTCGGCGGTCATCTCAACGCCTATACCAGCCGGGAGAACACCGCCTACTACGCCAAGGTGCTGAAGGACGATCTGCCGCTGGCGACCGACATCATCGCCGACATCCTGCAGCATTCGACCTTCGACGCGAAGGAACTCGAACGCGAGCGCACGGTCATCCTGCAGGAGATCGGCCAGGCGGAAGACACGCCCGACGACATCATCTTCGACCATTTCCAGGAAACCGCCTTTCCCGACCAGCCGATGGGCCGGCCGATCCTCGGCAGCGCGGAACTGGTGCGGAATTTCACCCGTGACCACGTGGCGGGCTACATGGCGCAGCATTACGCGGCGCCCGGCATGGTGCTGGCGGCCACCGGCAACCTGGAACATGAGCGCCTCGTCGATCTCGCCCGCGAGCATTTCGCCGACCTGCGCACTTCCGGCGGGTCGCCGCGCCAGGATGCCCGCTACGGCGGCGGCGATTTCCGCAAGGAAGACGATCTCGAACAGGTGCATTTCCTGCTTGGCTTCGACGGCGCCGCCTACGGTTCGCCGGACTATTATTCCGTCTCGGTGCTGGCGACCCTGCTTGGCGGCGGCATGTCGTCACGCCTGTTCCAGGAAATCCGGGAAAAGCGCGGGCTGGTCTACTCGATCTATTCCTTCGCCCATTCCTTCACCGATTCCGGGATGTTCGCGATCTATGCCGGCACGAGCCCGGAAGACATCGCCGAACTGACCCCGGTGGTCTGCGACGAGGTGATGCGGGTGACCCGCGATATCGTCGACGAGGAGATGGACCGCGCCAAGGCGCAGCTCAAGGCCTCGATCATGATGTCGATGGAATCGAGCGGCTCGCGCTGCGAACAGATCGCGCGCCAGCTGCAGATCTTCGGGCGCATCCTGACGGCGGAGGAAATCCTCGCCGATATCGAGGCGGTCACCGCCGAGGACGTGATGGATCTCGGCCGCCGGCTGTTCGCGTCCGAACCGACCATCGCCGCGATGGGCGACCTTTCGCATCTCGAGCCCAGGGACGCGATCCGGGCGCGGCTTTCGTGAGCGCCGAGAAGGCAGATATCGCGCTTTTCCATACCGCCGATATCCATGTCGGCACCTTCGGGCGGCTGTTCGCCACCCTCGCCCCCGACATCAGGATCGCCCACGCGGTGCGGCCGGACCTGCTCGCCGATGCCGAGCGCGCGGGCGGGGCGACGGACAGGGTCGTCGCCGCCGCGGCGGATGCGCTTGCCGACCATGTCCGGGCCACCGGCGCGCGGGCCGGGTTGTGTACATGCACTACCATCGCCGATGCGGCCGACAGGGTTGCCGAAAAAACTGGCAACCCGGTTCTGCGTGTCGACAGGGCGCTGGCGGAAGCCGCCTTCGCCGCCGGCCCCCGGGTGCTGATCGCCGCCTGCGTGAAGACCACGCTGGCCCCGACCGAGGCGCTGTTCCGCCGGGTCGCGGCGGAAATCCGGCCGGATGCCGATATCCGTCTCGTGCTGCTGGAGGATGCCTGGCCGCTTTTCCATGAAGGTGATATCGACGGCTATGCCGCCGCCATCGCCGAGGGTGTCCGCAAGGCCGTCTCCGGCCGCCCGGTCGATGCGGTGGCGCTTGCGCAGGCCTCCATGACGCCGGCGGAAGCGATGCTCGGTGATCTCGGAATGCCGGTATTCTCCAGCCCCGCGCCGGCGGTGCGCGCCGCCCTCGCCGCCCTCGGCAGGACGTGATGCGTCAGTTCCGCTGGACGATCCATTGTCCGGCATTCTTGTCGCGCTGCAGATAGACCGAATCGCACATCCCGTCCGAGATGCGGAGCTTCTGGCAGGCGCCGGGTGGGGTGACCGTCTCGAGCTCGACAAACTCGCCGCAGAGCGCGATCTGCTTGGTCGAATCGATATCCAGCGTGATGATCGTCTCCACCGGCGCGGTACCGCCGGGCATGAAGTCGATGCGGATCTGGCCTTTTTCCGGCGGCCGGGCGAAGACCTTGTCGGGCGTGCCGTCGCAATCGAGATCGATCTCGTCGGGGATCGCGGCGAGCGGGCCCGCCTCCCAGGTCTCGCGCAGCAGGACCAGCCAGCGGCGGCTTGAATCGGCGGCGCAGCTTGAGGCGACCGGCCGCCACATGGTGCCGTCGAAATAGCCGTAGGTACTGCATTCGAGCGCCCGCCAGCTCTCCCGCGCACTGGCGAGTTCCTCCAGGTGGCGGCGGAAATCGCCGCTCGCCCGGGGCAGGATGTCGCGCCAGTACTCGTCCGCCTTGCGGGTCCAGTAATCGTTCTGGGCGGCGGCGCAGAGCATCATCGCGACCGTCGTCCAGTCATGCCGGTCGCCGCAGGCATTGTAGAAACTGGCGGAACAGGCTTCCTCATCCTCCGCGCCGCAATGCTGCATTTCCTCGGCGAAGCGTGCGGCTTCGGTCGCGCGGTCGGCCTCGAAATCCGCGAGGGCGGGCAGCGGCAGGATCAGGGCGAGGAACAATGTCAGGCAGCGCATGGCGCGACTATACAGCTTCCCCCGCCACCGGTCGGCAGGTAATCTCGGGCCAACCCGACATATTCTTTCCCGGAGATCATCATGGACCTCGACCTGAAAGGCAGAAATGCCGTCGTCACCGGCGCGAGCCAGGGCATCGGCGCCGCCATCGCCATCGAACTCGCCCGCGAGGGCGTCAACGTGGCGCTGGCCGCGCGCAATGAGGAGAATCTCGCCGCAATCGCCGCCGAGGTGGAGGCGCTCGGCGTCAAGGCCGTCGTGCTGCCCGCCGATCTCACGGATCCCGACGCGCCGGCCAGGATGGTTGCCGACGCCCATGCGGCGCTCGGGTCGATCGACATCCTCGTCAACAATGCGGGCGCCACCAAACGCGGCGATTTCCTCGAACTGACCGACCAGGACTTCATCGACGGGTTCGCGCTCAAGTTCTACGCCTGCATGCGCTCCTGCCGGGCGGCATGGCCGCTGCTGGTGGAAAGCGGCGGCACCATCGTCAACATCATCGGCGTCGGCGCGCTGACGCCGTCGCGCGACTTCACCATCGGCGGGCCGGTCAATTCGGCGATCTGGAACTTCACCAAGGCGCTGGCCGACCGTGGCGTCGACGAGGGCGTGCGCGTCAACGCCATCCATCCCGGCTACGTCAAGACCTCGCGGCTGACCAACCGGCTGGACGCGGTCTCCGCCCAGACCGGCCGCAGCCGCGACGAGCTGGAGGTGGAACTGGTCGAGAAGGCCGGCATTCCGCGACTCGGCCGTCCGGAGGAGATCGGGCAGGCCGTCGCCTGGCTCTGCTCGCCCCGGAACAGCTACATCATGGGCGCCGCCCTCGACATCGACGGCGGCATCACGCGCGGCATCTGACCGCCGCGCCGGGCAGGAATCTGATGGCTGGGGAAGCGGCGGCGGATTTTACCGGGGCGGTCGCATTGCACCGCGCCGGCCGTCTCGCCGAGGCCGTCGCGATCTACCGCGACCTGCTCGCCGCGGATCCCGGGAACGACGGCATCCGCCTCAATCTCGGCGCGGCGCTGGCGGCAAGCGGCGACAGGGTCGGCGCGGCGGCGGAATATGAGGCTATCCTCGCCCGCGCGCCGGACCATGCGGGGGCGCTCTACAATCTCGGCAATCTCCGGCGCAATTCGGGAGAGGCCGCGGCGGCGCTCGACCTCTACCGCCGTTGCGTCGCGGTCAGCCCGGAGGATGCCCGGGCGGTGACCGCGCTCGGCCAGCAACTGACCGACACCGGAGATTTCACCGGGGCTCGCGAGATGCTCGCGCGGGCGCTGCGCGCCGCACCGGGGGATGCCGCGATCTGGAATGCGCTCGGCATCGCGCTCTGGCGCAGCGGTCTCGTCGAGAGCGCGGCGGCCCATTATGGAAGGGCGCGACGGCTCGACCCCGGTTACGGCGTGGCGCTCACCAATCTCGGCATCGCGCTCCGCCATCTCGGGCGGCAGGACGATGCGCTCGCCTGCCACCGTGCGGCGACGGAGCGGATGCCGGAGAGCCCGATGGTCTGGACCAATCTCGGCGTCACGCTGGTCGCCGACAATCGCATCGACGACGCCATCGAATGCTATGAGCGGTCGCTAAGGCTGGCGCCCGGCAATGCGGAGGCGAGCTTCAACCGAGGCGTCGCCCGGCTGCTGACGGGCGACTTCGCCGGCGGTTTCCGGGATTACGAGGCGCGCTGGCGGCGTCCGGATGTTCCCCCGCTGCCGCCGGGCGCGCCGCTGTGGGACGGCGGGGAGGTCGCCGGCAAGCGGCTGCTGCTGTTCGCCGAGCAGGGCTATGGCGACAGCCTCCAGTTCGCCCGCTATGCCGCGCCGCTGGCCGCAGCCGGGGCGACGGTCATCCTGCAGGTCCAGCCGGAACTGGTCCGGCTGCTGCGGGGAACTCCCGGCGCCGCTTCAGTGGTCTCGCGCAACGAAGAAGCCCCGCCGCACGATCTCCGCGCGCCCCTGCTCGGCCTGCCGCACCTGCTGGGCACGACGCCGGACAGGATTCCGGCCCCCGGCAGCT
>JAVKCR010000278.1:0-3766 GCA_040222645.1 Rhodospirillales bacterium | reverse complement strand
GTGCCCGGCGGATGATCTGTCAGGCTGGTCGTACGCTCAGGCATGGGTCCTGAATCAAGTTCAGGATGACGAACTTTTTTTGATGATAGCCTCCCCAAACCGTCATCCCGGATGGCGCGCAGCGGCAGTCCGGGACCTCCTGAGACTGCGGCGAATGCCCGAGGTCCCGGGTTCCGCCTTTGGCGGCCCCGGGGTGCCAAGTCTTGTGCCGTCTCCCTCGCCCTCACGAAAGTGGGGGCCTCTGCGGCAGGCAAGGCGACTGGTTCGCGGGGTTCCCACTTTCGTGGGAACGAGGGGGGGGGGGGTACGTTCAGGAACAGAACAGAGTTGATGACGACCTTCAGAATTTGCAGCCCTCCCCACCACACGTCATCCCGGATGGCGCGCAGCGACAGTCCGGGATCTCCTGAGTCTGCCGTGAATGCCCGAGATCCCGGGCTCAGACTTCGGTGGTCAAGGGATAACGGGATTGGAAGGCTTACTTTCCCTACCTGTCCTCGAACGGGAACACGCCCGGTTCGGGGAGGAAGTTGTTGTTCAGCCCCTCGATGGCGGTCATGCCCATTTTCCAGCGGGCTTCCTGGGCGCCGGCGCCGATATGGGGGGTGGCGACGAAGTTCGGCAGGTTGAGGAGTTCGTCGTCCTCCGGCGGCTCATGCTCGAAGGCGTCGATGGCGGCGCCCGCGAGGCGGCCGTCCTTCAGCCGTTCCTTGAGCGCCGTCTCGTCGATGATGCGGCCGCGCGCGGTGTTGATCAGGATGCAGTCCGGCCGCAGCCGGTCGAGCACCTCGGCATTGTACATCCAGCGGGTCTTCTCGGTGACCTGCAGGTGGATCGACAGCACCTCGGAGCGTTCCAGCAGCTCGTCGAAGCCGACAGGGGTGACGCCGTATTCGGCGTAGAACTCGGAATAGTCCTTGATGTCGTTGGCGAGTATCGTGCAGCCGAAGGGCTCCAGCAGGCGGATGAATTCCTTGCCGATCTCGCCGCAGCCGTGGATGCCGACAATCTTGCCGGCAAGCTGGCGGCCGATGCGCTGCAGCGGGCGCTGGCCGGCGCGCATGGCGAGGTTGCAGGACGGCACGTGGCGCAGCAGCATCAGCGCCGTGCAGAGCGCAAGCTCGGCGACCGAGGTCTTGTTGACGCCGGGTGTCCAGCCGAGGCGCACGCCGTGGCGCTGCATCGCGCGGGGATCGATCTTGTCGAGGCCGACGCCGAGCTTGGAGACGACGCGCAGTTCCGGCAGGGCTTCCAGCACGCGGTCGTTGATCCATTCGAAGGAGCAGATCGCCGCCTCGTAACCGCGGAGATACTCGATGGTCTCCTCCTCGGTGCGGTAGACGGTCAGTCCTTGCGTGTTCACCTTGGCGTCCGGGTAGACCTTCAGGATCTCCTTCACCAGGCCTTCATGCTGACCGAAGGAGACGGCGGGAACGGCGACTTTGGTGACAGGCGGCAGGCCTGCCGAACGGTCCTTGACCTCGGACATGGATAGCGGATCCTCAGTTCCAGTAGAGAGCGGTGGGGTTGTCGACCAGCAGGCGTTTCAGATCCACCGGGTCGGGCGCGATGATGCCGAGACGCTCGACCAGCAGGCCGTCGTCCGGAACATGCGATTTCATGTTGGGGTGCGGCCAGTCGGTGCCCCAGAGCACCCGGTCGGGCTTCAGCGTGATCAGCGCGCGGGCCGTGTCGTCGACGTCCGCGTAGGGCGGGCCGGCCTTGGAGAGCCGTTCCGGGCAGCTCACCTTGATCCAGAACTTGTCGTCCGTGCCGATCAGGTTGGCGAGGCGGGCGAACTCTTCCGAGTCCGGACCCTTCTCGACCGGCACCCGGCCCATATGGTCGATCACCACGGGCAGCGGGATCTCGCGCAGGAAATCCTCGATGCCGGGCAGGTCCTCTGGCTCGAAATAGACCACGATATGCCAGCCGAGCGCCGCCACCTTCTCGATGATGGTGCGGCGGTCCTCGATCGGCTGGGCGGCCTTCAGGCGCTTGACGAAATTGAAGCGCACGCCGCGCACGCCCGCCTCGTGCATCTCCTCGAGCTCGCGCATGCTGACGGCGGGCCTGACGATGGCGATGCCGCGGTAATTCTCGCCGGCGGATTGCAGGGCGTCCAGCATGGCGGAATTGTCCGAGCCGTGGCAGCTGGCCTGGACGATCACCGAGCGGGAGAAACCGAGGAACTGGTGGCGCTGGAACAGCATCTCCTTCGGCGCATCGACCGGGATGTAGCTCGATGTCGGGGAATAGGGAAAGCGATCGGCCGGTCCGAAGACATGGCAGTGACTGTCGCAGGCGCCTTCCGGCAGTTTGATATCCGGCTTTTTCGGATTCGGATGGAAAGCCAGGTAGCCTGGTGTCACCACGATGTCTTGTTCCTTGTCGTTGCGGCCGATCGCTTTCAGCCTTGGGGGGACTGGTTGAGGGCTTCCGGCCGGGCGTTACCCGCCGACCTTGATACCCTTTTCCTTGTAGTACTTCAGCGCGCCCGGATGGTACGGCACGTTGCTGGCCGGCGCCATCGCATCCGGCTTGCCGCCCTTGAAGGCGCCGAAGGTCGCGCCGAGCTTCTCGTAATTCTCGGCCACCGCCTTGGTCATGTTGTAGACCATCTCTTCCGAGGCGTTCTTAGAGGTGACCATCGCCCAGGGTATCTGCACGATGTTGGTGGACTCCTGGGTCAGGCCCGGGATCTTGTCGTTCTTCGGCAGCGTGATGATGCTGGCCGCCGGCAGGAATTCCTTGAAGCGCCTCTGGCCTTCCGGGGAATTGTCGAGCGAGACATAGGTGATGCCGCCGTCGGACTGCAGCTGTGCATCCACTTTCTTGCCACCGGCGGAGTTGAGGCTGATCAGGGTGACGTCGACGAGACCGTCGCCGAGCGCTTCCATGCCCTTCACGAAGTTCGAGACCGGGACCGGCTGGAAGTCGTCATAGGTCATGCCGCCATTCGCGAGCGCGCCCATGATGTAGTACTTGATGATGGTCGAGGCGGTGTATTCGGCGGCGATCTTCAGGCCTTTGGAGTTTGCCTTCAAATCTTCGATGGTCTTGATGCCGGACTTGGTGGTGACCATGAGGCCGGTCTTCAGCGGGAACATCACGCCGACCATCATCAGGTCCGGGTTGGCCTGGCCTTCGAAATTGCCGGTGCCGGTCATGGCGTACTCGGCCTCGACGGCGTTGCAGAAGCCGAAATCCATCTCGCCGCGGTCGATCAGCGGCAGGTAGGCCGCGGTGCCGGCGAGCGGCTGGATGCGGGCGGTCAGGCCGGCTTCCTGGGTGGCGATCTTGGCGACGGCCTGGCCGGTATTGTAGCCGAGGCTGCCCTGCTGGTCGGTGGCGATGCCGATGACCTGCGCCTGAACGGCGGAGGCCGCGACGATACCGCCGAGAAGGCCGGCGGCGAAGAGTGACAGTTTCTTCATGTTACGTTTCTCCCTGGGTCTGTTGGTTCTGGTCGGGGTTGATGGAAGCCGGCTTCTGCCGTCTTCCGGAAATGAACTCGAAGACGAAGAACAGGATGACCATGAGACCGGCAGCGATGTTGACCTGCGCCCAGACCGGGCCGGCCACCGCCAGCGGCATGCAGGCGAGGCCGGTCAGCATCATCGTGCCGCGCAGCCAGGCCGGCAGCGGCCGGCCGAGATAGCCGACAACCGCCGACGAGGTGGCGGCGACGCCGAGCAGCATCAGCGCCATGTCGAGCGCGATCGTGCCGCTCGCGCCTTCCAGCAGCAGGCTCGGCGTGCAGACG
>JAVKCR010000277.1:0-4314 GCA_040222645.1 Rhodospirillales bacterium | reverse complement strand
ATTCATCGACCAGCGGGCGGCCAGACTGGGTATAGATCGCGACCCTGCCGTCGGACTTGAAGAAGTAGGATGTGTCCATGTAGCCGGACAGCTTCTTGAGCGCGAGGTCGAGGCTGTCGCGCAGGTCCGTGGCCGGTGTGTCCGCGGCGACCGCCTTGGCGATCGCGGTGTTCAGCTTGGTGATATCCGACAGGATGTTGTTGATGTCGGTGACGGCGTCCTCGATCTCCTGGTCGGCGGCTTCGCGCAGCGACTGGATCTCGTTGGTCATCTGGTCGAATTTCGTCGTCAGGCTTTGCGCCGCATCGACGGCTTCGAGCTGGGTCAGGGTCTTGTTCGGGTCTGCGGCGAGCTGCTCGAACGCATTGGCCATGTTCTGCAGCAGGTGGCTGACAGAGCCGTTCGACGCGGGCGTGCCGAACACCGCCTGGATGCGGTTGTAGTAGGAATCCAGGGTGGTCTGGCGCTGCAATGTCGCGTTCTCGCCGTTGATCTGGCGCAGCAGGTTGAGATCGACCTGGCGGGAATAGTTGGCAACCTGGACGCCCTGGCCAATCCCGGCAACGTTGCGGGCTTCCTGTACCGCGGTCTTGCGGGTGTAGCCGACCGTGTTCGCATTGGTGACGTTGTTCGAGATCAGCTGCAGATTCTGCTGGGCAGCCTGCAGGCCCGAAACGGCGGTTGAAAGGGCAGAGGTCAGCGACATGGTCGTGATGTCCTCAGAAGTTGCTGTCGATCGAAAGCGACACGTTGGCGACGCCGGGGCGTTCGTAGGTGTTGACGCGTCCGCCGGCATTGTAGGTCTGGGCGCCACCGGCCCGGCTTTCGCGGGCGGCGGTGACGATGGCGTCCATGAGCCGCTTGCCGGCGCTCATCGCGGCGCGGACGAGGCGCTCGTTCTCGCCGGAAACCTCCTGCAGCTTGCCGGCGACGCTGCGATAGCGCTCGCGGAGTTCATCGTCCAGGTTCTGCAACCGGCCCTGCTCCAGCCGGAGCGAGAGGATGAGTTCCTCGTACTGCCGCGACATCTGGTCCTTGCGCTCGTGCTGTGCCTTGAGCGTTGCGAGTCTGCGCTCGCGCAGTTCGGCATTTTCGACTTCCATCATGCCGGAGAGTTGTTCGGCGATGTCGATGGCGGATGCCAGTCTTTCGTTCATTTCCATCACTTGCCCTCCTGCGCGCGCAGCATTGTCTCGTAGACGCTTTCAGCGAGACCGATGCCGCCGGAATCGACCATCTTGCGGCCGTATTCCTGGACCAGCATCGACCGGAAAACCTTCTCTCCCTGGCCGCCGCCGAACGCACCGTCGACATCGATCGAATCGAAGACCGGCTGAAGCATCGAGGAGATGAACACCGCCTCGAAGTCCTTTGCCTTGTCCCACAGGGCTTCCTTGTTGGTGCCGCCCGTCGTCTTGGGGATTTGGTAGGCGACGCCCATGCTGGCGTTACCGATCGCTGCTTCGCCGGACATCATCACATCACCTCGATTTCGGCCTGCAGCGAACCGGCTGCCTTGATGGCCTGGAGAATGGTGATCATGTCGCGCGGGCCGATACCGAGGGAGTTCAGCCCGTCGACCAGGTCCTGGAGGCTGACCCCGGGATTGACGACGGTTAGCTTCTTGTCGGCGCCTTCATCGACACCGACGGCGGTACGGTCGACGGTGGTGGTGGTGCCCGTGGTGGAGAACGGCTCGGGCTGCGAGACCTGCTGGGTTTCGGTGACGCGGATCGTCAGGTTGCCCTGGGCGATCGCGACCCGGCTGACCCGGACATTCTCGCCCATGACGATGACGCCGGACTGCTCGTCGATGATCACGCGGGCAAGCTGGTCGGGCTCGACGCGGAGCTGTTCGATGTCGGTCAGCAGGCCGACAACGTCATTGGTATAGTTTTGCGGGATGGTGAGGAAAACCGTACCCGGATCCGTCGGGCGCGAGGCCGAGGTGCCGAGGAACGCGTTGACCGCATCCGACATCCGCCGCGCGGTGGTGAAATCCGGATTTCGCAGGCTGATGCGCACGCTCTGAAGGGATTCGAGTTCGAAGCCGATCTCGCGTTCGATGATCGCCCCGTTGGCGATGCGTGCGGAAGTCGGCACACCCTTGGTAACGGTTTCCGCGGCGCCGGCCGCGGTGAAACCGCCGGTCGCGACCTGGCCCTGGGCGACGGCGTAGACTTCGCCGTCGGCGCCGATCAGCGGGGTGACGAGGAGGGTGCCGCCGAGCAGGCTGGTGGCGGTGCCCAGCGCAGACACGGTGACATCCATCCGGCTGCCCTGCCGGGAGAAGGCCGGCAGGGACGCGGTGACCATCACTGCCGCGATGTTCTGCGAGGAGAGGCTGGCTGCCGAATCGCGAACGTTGACGCCAAGCCGTTCCAGCATGCCGATCAGGCTCTGGCGGGTGTAGATTTCGGAGGAAAGCGTGTCGCCGGTGCCGTTGAGACCGACAACGATCCCGTAGCCGACGAGCATGTTGTCCCGGACGCCTTCGAACTCGGCGATGTCCTTGATCCTGGAATTGGCTTCCGCGGCGGCGGGGATCGCGACGAGGACGGCCATCGCCAGCAGGGCGCTTATCGGATTTTTCGGGAGGAATGTGCGGATCATGGCTTTCAGCATTTTCTTGCTCATCTTCTGGACCGGTCAGGCTATTTGCCCACCGGTTAGAATGCGAAAGTCATGCCAACTCTCCCGACTGGTCTATTTCATTGATTTATAAAGAGAATGAATTTATCCAGATGTGGCGGAACCGGCAATTACGACCCATCGGAGAGACCCGATCGTCCCTTTCGGCAAAAATTGCCGGGCGGGAGGCCGAATCCGCTTTCACAGGGAATTAATTGTCCCGGTGCAGTATCGCGATGTAGCATTCAGCAATGTCGATGCGGAGGGACAGAGATGTCCGATAGCATGAAGGTCGGCGGACCCGGGCGCGTCGGCGCTCCCGGGAAAACGTCGAAGAAGCAGCGGCAGTCAGACGGCTCGTTCGTCGATGCCCTTACCGCCTATACGTCTGCGGAGGACGTCGCTGAAGCCGACGATCTCGGGCCGCTCGATTCGGTCGGCAGCCTGCTGTCGCTGCAGGAAGCACCGGCGCGGGATGACCGCCCGGCGCGCCGGCGTGCCGTGTCCCATGCCACGACCCTGCTGGACGGGTTGGAGGAACTTCGCCTCGGGTTGCTTACCGGGTCGATTCCCCTCGACAGACTCGCTCGCCTGGCACAGGCGCTGAGGAGCCGGAATGGCCGGTCCGAAGACGAAGAACTTGAGGATCTGATCGCCCAGGTTGAGCTGCGGACCGAGGTCGAATTGGCGAAGCTGCAGCGCCGATAACTGATCGCCCTCTCATAACCTGTTGAATATAATGGTAAATGATGACGATTTCATTGCATGCAATGAGAGTCGTTTTGGCATTTTCGGCGCTTGCAGGCGCTGGATAGCGTCTCTATATTCCGCCGCCAATAAGAAGTCGGTAACGATGTTTCAGGTTCAACCGTTCGAGGGACAAACTGAAAATGGAGCTCATGGACCTTCCCCTGCCTCCCGACTACCTGCCTTCTGAAGACGAAGAGTTCATGAACCCTCGTCAGCGGCGGTACTTCAAGGAGAAGCTGCTGCGCTGGCGCTCGGAGCTTCTCGCGGAATCCAACGAAACCCTTCTCAGCCTGCAGGACGGCGATCTCCAGAAGCCGGATATCGCGGACCGAGCCTCGGCGGAAGCCGACCGGGCGCTTGAACTGCGCACGCGCGACCGCGCCCGCAAGCTGATCGCCAAGATTGATTCCGCTTTGAAGCGGGTTGATGACGGCTCCTATGGATATTGCGAGGAAACCGGCGAGCCGATCAGCCTGAAGCGGCTGGAAGCCCGCCCCATTGCGACCTTGAGCCTCGAGGCCCAGGAGCGCCATGAACGCATGGAACGCACCCACCGCGACGATTGAGTGGATCGCATCGGGACGAGATACGAAAAAGCCGGGGCTTTCACCCCGGCTTTTCTTATGCCCGACAGATTCGGTCGGGCAGGGGTCAGAGACCTTCGACCAGCAGGAAGCGGGTACGCGCGGCGCCCTTGCGGGCATCCTTGGCGGCGCCGTATTCCGGTGAATTGTACCAGGTACGGGCCGTTTCCATGTCCGGGAATTCCAGGATCACGTTGCGCGGCATGTCATTCTCGCCTTCCAGCACCTCGAGCGCGCCGCCGCGGGCAATGTAGCGGCCGCCATGTTTCTGGATGGCTGCCGGCGCCAGCGACTTGTAGGTCTCGTAGGCATCCGGATCGGTGACATCGATCTGGGCGATGTCATAGGC
>JAVKCR010000276.1:0-3502 GCA_040222645.1 Rhodospirillales bacterium | reverse complement strand
GGAGAAGCCGGCAAAGCCGTAGATCGTCTGCAGCGTGTCGGCGCTGACCGTGCCGGCGGCAACCCCGCGTTCGGCGGCGACCAGGCGGATGTCGGTCGGCACCGTGTCGGCCAGCGCCAGCGCACCGAGCGCGGCCGCCGGCAGCGTCGGTACCGTGTCCGCCGGCAGTCCGTAGCCGCCGAAGATCAGCATCGCGACATCGAGAATGTCGAAGCCCGGCTCCTGGAACGAGGGCTGGCCGGCCCCGGCGAGGGAGGCCTCGGCGGCGCGCAGGAAGGTGGACTGGCCGGTCTTCTCGCGCAGCAGGTCGAGGCCCAGCATGGCGCCGTTGCGATCCTGCTGGCGGATGCGGCAATAGATATCGAGCCGCTGCCAGAATTCCGAGGCATAGCTGGAAACGAAGAGGTCGGCATTGGCGCAGGCGCCCAGCGGGTCTGCGGACACCAGGGCCGCTTCCGCGACCAGGCGGTCGAGCAGTTCGTTGCCGTCGCGGTCCGGTGCGGCGGCAACCAGTTGCTGCACGCTGTCCATGTCGCCGAGCGCGGCGAGCTTGGCGGCCCGTATCTCGAGGATCGAGGGCCCGCCATCGCCGCCGGGCACGGTTGCCGTGGTCAGCAGCAGGCGGCGCTGCAGGTCGCGAAGCGCCGGGCTGGCGAGGTTCTCCGGCAGCGCCTTCAGAAGCGCGACGATCCGCGGGCGTTCGAGATCGGCCCACATGCCCGAGCCGAGCCCGCCCTGGTCGCGCCCGAGAACCCCGACGGAATCAGGCGAGACCGTGCCGAGACGGCGCACGGTCACGCCGCTCGGCGCGCGGCTGCCCGGCTCGGTGCTGGCGGGTTCGGGACTGGCCGGCACGGCGCGATCCGGCTGGCGTTTCTTAAGAAGCTGAACGGGGCCGGATTGTGCCGCCGCCGGGAGGGCGGCGCCGAGAACGAAAGCGATGCCGATTGCGGCGGCGAGGCAGCGGCTAGCTGCGGTTGAAACGGTCATTCGGAACCACCTTCTCCATACGCTCGGAAGGCGGCGGCATGTCCCATGTCGCAAGATAAACCCCACCGCCGACGATTCCGGCCAACAACAGCAACAATACGAATTTCCACATTATTCAGTTGGGAACCTGTCTCTGATTGTTTTTTCCGCTCGGATGCTGTTGACACCTTGTGCGAGCAACCGCCGAAGGTAGTTGCGCAAAGTGACGAGATTGCGGCAGTGTACCGGCAGGCGTCCGGCGGCGCAACGCGCGCCGCGGCACCGGTAACCGAAGACGAGATGATGAAGTCGAGCGCGGCGCGCGCCGAGAAAACAGAATTGGCCCCTGATCGTCCGATCGTGTTCGTCGGCCTTATGGGGGCAGGAAAGACCTGCATCGGCCGGAAGATTGCAGAACGCTTCGACTTGCCTTTCGTGGATGCGGATACCGAGATCGAGGCAGCTGCCGGCTGCTCCATCGCCGAGATCTTCGCGAAATATGGCGAAACCGAATTCCGCGACGGCGAGCGGCGGGTGATCCGCCGGTTGCTGGCTTCCGAACCGATGGTGCTGTCGACCGGCGGCGGCGCCTTCATGGACCCGGACACCCGGGCGCTGATCAAGCAACTGGCGCTGGCGGTCTGGCTGCGGGCGGACCTCGACCTGCTGGTCCGGCGGACCGCCGGACGCAGCCACCGGCCGATCCTCAATGCCGGCAATCCGCGCGATATCCTCGCCGGCCTGATGGACAAGCGCTACCCGGTCTATGCCGAGGCCAACATCATCGTCGATTGCTGCGACGAAACACCTGATGACATGGCCGACCGGGTCAAGGCGGCGATCCTCGCGCATCTAGCCGCACCGGCGGCCGATGGAAAGGCTGCCCAATGACCGACAACGCAACGCTCACCGTGGATCTCGGCGACCGCAGTTACGATATCCTGGTCGGCGAGGGGCTGCTGGCGGACGCCGCCGCGCATGTCGCACCGCTGTTGCGCGAGAAGCGCTGCTTCGTCGTGTCCGACGAGGCGGTGGCGCCGCTGTATCTCGACGATTTTGTCGCTTCCCTCGGCGGGGCCGGGATTTCGGTCGAATGTTTCGTCGTGCCCTGCGGCGAAGGCTCGAAGAGCTTTTCCCGCTTCCAGTGGCTGATGGACGAGATGCTGTCCAGGCGCGCGACGCGGGGCATCGCGGTGGTCGCGCTCGGCGGCGGCGTGGTCGGCGACCTTGCCGGATTCGCGGCGGCGAGCCTGCTGCGCGGAGTCGATTTCATCCAGGTCCCGACGACGCTGCTCTCCCAGGTCGACAGTTCCGTCGGCGGCAAGACCGGGATCAATTCCGCCTATGGCAAGAACCTCGTCGGCGCCTTCTACCAGCCGAAACTAGTGCTCGCCGATACCGGCGTGCTCGACAGCCTTCCCCGGCGCGAATTGCTGGCCGGCTACGCGGAAGTGGTGAAGTACGGGCTGATCGACCGGCCGGAATTCTTCGACTGGCTCGTCGAGCATGGCGAGGGCGTGATCGCCGGGTTCCAGGGTGCGCGCCGGCACGCGGTGGTGGAAAGCTGCCGCGCCAAGGCCGAGACCGTCTCGGCGGACGAACGCGAGGGCGGCGCGCGCGCGCTGCTCAATCTCGGTCATACCTTCGGTCATGCGCTGGAGGCGGAAGCCGGCTATGACGGCTCGCTCCTGCATGGCGAGGGAGTTGCGATCGGCATGTGCCTCGCCTTCGATCTCTCGGTCCGTCTCGGGCTCTGCCCGCCGGACGACGCGGCCCGGATACGCCGGCATTTCGCCCAGGTCGGGCTGCCGACCGACCCGCCGCCGGCGATGGCCGGGTCCGGGCTTGCCGACCGGCTGATGGACCATATGAGCCGCGACAAGAAGGTGCGCGACGGACGGGTGACGCTGATTCTCGCCCGCGGGATCGGCAAGTCCTTCATCACCGACGATGTCGACCCGGCATCGATCCGCGCGCTTTGGCAAGATGCGCTGGCGGCCTGAGGACGAGAGCGGGAACCTACGATTGATGACTTCATGCTGACCACCATTCTGATCATTGTCCTGCTGCTGTTTCTCTCGGCCTTCTTCTCCGGGTCGGAAACGGCGCTGACCTCCTCGTCGCGTCCGCTGATCCACCGGCTGGAACAGCAGGGCGACAAGCGCGCCGGCATCGTCGCCGAGCTGCAGTTGCGCAAGGAACGGCTGATCGGCGCCATCCTGCTGGGCAACAACCTGGTCAACATCCTCGCCTCCGCGCTTGCCACCAGCGTCATGATCACGCTGTTCGGCGAGGCCGGCGTGGTCTACGCGACTGCGATGATGACGGCGCTGGTGCTGGTCTTCTCGGAAATCCTGCCGAAGACCTATGCGCTCCAGAACGCCAACAAGACCGCGCTCATGGTCTCGCCGATCCTCAAGGTTATCGTGCTGGTCTTCGCACCGGTCACCCATTCGATCGAGATTCTCGTCGCCGCGACGCTCCGGGTGATGGGCGCGAAGAACGAGGCGGACGACCCGGCGATGCACCAGGA
>JAVKCR010000275.1:0-4245 GCA_040222645.1 Rhodospirillales bacterium | reverse complement strand
CCGCCGGTCAGCAGCAGGAGACCCATCTTCACGTCGACATTGCCGCGCCGCCAGTGCGACAGCACGCCGGCGACCGAGGAGGCGACGATCTGGTTGGCGCCCGTCGCGACCGCGACCGCCGGCGGAATGCCGATGACGATCAGCAGCGGCGTCAGCAGGAAGCCGCCGCCGACGCCGAAAAGACCGGACAGCACGCCGATGCCGCCGCCGAGACCGAGCAGCAGCAGTACATTGACGGAGATTTCCGCAATCGGGAGATAGACCTGCATCGCCTGATGCTACTCTTCGAAACAGGGGGGTCCAGTCCCGGCCGGCAAAGATTCCGCAATCGATATGTTCCAAGGACATTCGCGATTGCCGCGCGTCCCGCATCCTCAGCCCGCTTGTACGCCCCTGTGGCATCTGGGAAAATCGACCCGGAAGCCGGACCGGAACTGGGCATGACGGATTATCTGACAACGGGTGAACTTGCCGGGCTGCTCCGGATCGGGGAACGCAAGGTCTACGACCTCGCGGCGAACGGCGCCGTGCCCTGCACGCGGGCGACCGGGAAATTGCTGTTCCCGCGCGAGCAGGTGATGGCATGGCTCGCCCGGCACAGTTCCGGTTCCGATGCAGCCCCGCCGCCCGATGTCTTCCTCGGCAGCCACGACCCGCTGCTCGACTGGGCGATCCGCGAAAGCCGCTGCGGCATTGCCGCCCTGTTCGATTCGAGCGCCGACGGCCTGCAGCGTTTCGCGGCCCGCCAGGGCATCGCCACCGGGCTGCATGTTCCCGGCGTGAACGGCTGGAACGTCGATGCGGTGCGCGAGACCTGCGGCGCGGCGCCGGCCGTGCTTACCGGCTGGGCGAAACGCACCCGCGGCCTGATCCTCGGGCGCCGGACCAGCGATATTCACGGCCTTGCCAATCTCGCCGGTCTCCGGATCGCCATGCGCCAGCCGGAGGCCGGGGCGCAGAAATTCCTGATGTCGGAGATGTCGAAAGCCGGCCTCACCGAAGCCGATGTCGTCGCCGTGGGACCGGTGCGCAGCGAGATCGAGGCCGTGCTGCTGGTGCAGGAAGGCAAGGCCGACGCGGCCTTCGGACTGGAAAGCCTGGCGGTGCAGTTCCGCCTGCCCTTCCTGGCGGTGGCCACGGAAGAATTCGACCTGCTGGTCGACCGCCGGGCCTGGTTCGAGCCGCCGCTGCGGACACTCTTCGATTTCACCACCGGCAAGGCCTTCCGCGAACGGGCGGCGGGCCTTGCCGGCTGCGATGTCTCGGAACTGGGCCGGATCCGCTACAACGGCCCCTGACCGGTCAGCTGCCGGGCTGGGCGTTCGGGAAGAACAGCTGCTGGCCGGAAATCCGGTAGCTCTTGATCGCGCTCTGGCCGTCGCCGGACAGCAGCCAGTCGATGAACTGCTGGCCGGCCTCGACCTTCGCCGACGGGCACTTCTCCTTGTTGACCAGGATGATTCCATACTGGTTGAACATCTCCTTGTCGCCCTCGACGGCGATCACGAAATCGCCGCGGTTCTTGAAGGATATCCAGGTGGCGCGGTCGGTCATCGCGTAGGCGCCCATGCCGACGCTGGCATTCAGCGTGGCGCCCATGCCGGAGCCGGTCTCCCGGTACCAGGCGCCCGAACCCGGTTTCGGATCGACGCCCGCGGCCCTCCACAGCGCGAGTTCCTTCTTGTGGGTACCGGAATCATCTCCGCGCGAGGCGAACGGCGCCTTGGCGCCGGCGATCTTGCCCAGCGCCGCCTTGACGTCGTTCATGCCCGTGACCCCGGCCGGATCGGCCGCCGGGCCGACGATGACGAAGTCGTTGTGCATGAGGTCGAACCGCTTCACGCCGTAGCCTTCGGCCACGAACCTCTCTTCCGCCGGCTTGGCATGCACCAGCAGCACGTCACCGTCGCAGTTCTGGGCGTTCTTGATCGCCTGGCCGGTACCGACCGCGACGACGTTGACCGTCAGGCCGGTGGCTTCCTTCACCTTCGGCAGGATAAAGTCGTAGAGACCGGAATTCTTCGTCGAGGTGGTGGATTGCACGATGATGGAGTCCTGCGCGCCCGCCGCGCCCAGGGGCAGGGCGATAGCGGCGGCCATCAGGATGGCCGTCATGACGTTGCGTCGGATGGTCGTCATGGTTTCTCTCCCGATCTCAGCATTTCAGACAAGTATCCGCCCCTCGAGGAAGGCTTTCGCGGCCTCGCTCTCGGGTCGGTCGAAGAAGCGGGCGGCCGGCGCGTGCTCGGCAAGGCGTCCGCGATTGAGGAACACGACCTCGTCGGCGAGCCGCCGGGCCTGCGCGATGTCGTGGGTGATGAACAGGATGCGGGTGCCCTGGTCGCGCGCCTCCGCCACGATGGTCTCGATCATCAGGACCGACGCCGGGTCGAGACTTGCCGTCGCCTCGTCTAGGAACAGCACCTCCGGGCGCATGGCCAGCGCCCGGGCCAGCGCCAGGCGCTGCTGCTCGCCGCCGGACAGGAGCCGCGCCGGCTGATGCGCCCGGTCGGCAAGCCCGACCTTCTCCAGCAGGGCGGCCCGGTCGGCGGCGCGTCGCGGCCGGTCGCCGGTCAGCACGAAATCCAGATTGGCGGCGACCGAGCGGCGCAGCAGGACCGGCCGCTGGAACACCATCGCCTGGCGGCGTCGGACATCCTCGTCGATTTCGCGGCCGCCCCAGAGCACGCGGCCCGCGGTCGGGCTGATCATGCCGTGCATCAGGCGCACCAGCAGGCTCTTGACGGCGCCGTTCGGCCCGAGAATGACGGTGAGTCCCCGCGGCGCCAGCGCCAGGTCGATGCCGTCGACCAGCCGCCGACCGTCGATCTCCAGCACCAGACCCTCGAGGCGAGGCGGCAGAACGCCCCCGGCACCGTCCATCGCGTCCGGTATCGAGGCGGCCGGTGCTGTCGCGGCAAGGTCACGCATAGGCATAGCGTTTCGCCGTCAGGTTCATGCCCATCACCGCGGCGTTCACCCCGAGCGAGAGGCAGAGCAGGATGACGCCGAGCGCCAGCGCCAGCGGCAAATCGCCCCTCGAGGTTTCCAGCGCGATGGCGGTGGTCATCACCCTCGTCAGATGATCGATGTTGCCGCCGACGATCATCACCGCGCCGACCTCCGCGACCGCCCGGCCGAAACCGGCCAGCGCCACGGTGAGCAGCGAGTAGCGCGCGTCCCAGATCAGCGCCGAGATCACCCGCCGGCCCGGCAGGCAGAGCGAGCGGAACTGCTCGGCATATTCGCCATGCAGGTCTTCCAGCACCTGGCGCGACAGCGCGGCGATGATCGGCGTGATCAGGATGGTCTGGGCGATGATCATCGCCGTCGGCGAATAGAGCAGTCCAAGGAAGCCGAACGGACCGGAACGCGACAATTGCAGGTAGACGATCAGGCCGACCACCACCGGCGGCAGCCCCATCATCGCGTTCAGCACCACCAGCAAGGCGCCCCGGCCGGGGAAGCGCGCGATCGCCACCAGCGCGCCGAGCGGCAAGCCGATCAGGCAGGAGACCGCGATCGCCGTCAGACTGACCTGCAGCGACAGCGCGACGATCTCGAGGAGGTCCGAATCGAGGCCGAAAACCAGTCCCGCCGCGATGCTGAATGATTCTGCATAATTCTGCATAATTTACCGAATCACGCTTCTTGCCGTACTTCATGCATGATGCGGAATGCGCCGACATGGCGCAAGCATCCTCTCGTTTCCCGGGTTAGACTGTCCGCGGAACAGACGGAGGACCGGCATGGCTATGGATGACCTGATCGCGGCACTGCCGAAGGCGGAGCTGCATGTACATATCGAGGGCACGCTGGAACCGGCGATGATGCTGGAACTGGCGGAACGCAACGGCTTGCGCCTGCCCTATGCCTCGCTGGCCGAGATCGAGGCGGCCTACGATTTCGGCTGCCTGCAGGATTTTCTCGACCTCTACTATGCCGGCATGTCGGTGCTGGTCACCGCCGAGGATTTCCACGATCTGGCATGGGCCTACTTCCGCCGGGCGCAGGCGGACAATGTCCGGCGGGTGGAATTCTTCTTCGACCCGCAGGGCCATACCGCCCGCGGCGTCGCGTTCGCCACGGTGATGGAGGGGCTCCTGTCGGCGCAGGAGCGGGCGGAGCGCGAGCTCGGCATGAGCATAGCCCCGATCCTCTGCTTCCTCCGCCACCTGCCGGAGTCGGACGCCTTCGCCACCCTGGCCGCGGCGGAACCGTGGCGGGAGCGGATCCTGGGTATCG
>JAVKCR010000274.1:0-12145 GCA_040222645.1 Rhodospirillales bacterium | reverse complement strand
CCGACCCGGACAGCCCGGTCAGCCAGATCACCCCGGAGCGGTGGCCGTTCATGCGCCAGCGGTCTTCCGTCGAGACCGCATGTATGACGCGGGTGATGTTGGTCGATTTCACGTGGCTGCGGCGCTTGTCGACCAGGCCCTCGGCCAGCACCGCGCCGCCGGCGACGACGCGGTAGTTCTCGGTCAGCACGAAGCGCCCGGTTGCCGGCACCGCGTCGAAGGCATCGACGGCGATCGGCCGGACCGCCTCGAAGGTCGCCTCGACCACGTCGTGACGTTCGGCCGAATCCCGGGTCTCGTCGCGGCTGAGATCCTCGGAGGAAAGCACGGCGTCGATCGAGACCACGCGCACGGCAAGCCCGGTCGTGCCGAGCTGCAGCTGCAGGCGCTGGCCGGCGGCGAGCGGTGTCTGCGACAGCCAGAACAGGCGGGCGCGGAAGCGGTCGGTCAGGACCGGCGGCCGGTCCGCATGGCTCGCGATCTCGCCGCGCTCGACGAAGATGTCCTCGTCGAGCTGGATGCCGATGGCGGTGCCGGCGGCGGCGTCGGCCGGTCCGGCGCCGGGCCAGCCTTCGATGGAGGCGACCTTCGCGCGGTGGCCGGAAGGCGTGAACAGCAGTTCGTCCCCGGCCTTCAGCAGGCCGCTTTCGACGGTGCCGGCGATGATGCGCCGGTCGTCGAACTTGTAGATGTCTTGGACCGGCAGCCGCAGCGGCAGGTCGGCGGGAGGAGCCGCCGCCTCGAGCGCGTCCAGCGCCCCGGCCAGGGTCGGGCCGTCATACCAGCCGAGCTTCTCGCCGCGGGTGACGATGTTGGCGCCCTCGCGGGCGGCGACGGGGATCGCCGTGATCCTGTCGCGGTCGTAGCCGAGTGCCGCCAGCCGGTCGGTCGCCTCCCCGGCGATGGCGTCGAAGCGGGCCCGGTCATTGTCGACGAGGTCCATCTTGTTGATCGCGAGAATGACCTGGCGCACGCCGATCAGGTTGAGGACGAGGGCATGGCGCCGGGTCTGTTCGGCGACGCCCTCGCGGGCATCGACGATCAGCACGGCGGCATCGGCTTCCGAGGCGCCGGTGACCATGTTGCGCAGGAATTCCTTGTGGCCCGGCGCGTCGATGATGGCGTAGCGCCGCCGCTCGGTCGCGAAGAAGATGCGCGCGGTGTCGATGGTGATGCCCTGGTCGCGTTCCGCCTGGAAGGCGTCGAGCAGGAAGGCCCATTCGAAGGGCATACCGCGGCGGTCGCACATCGCCTGGACCGCCTCCAGCTTGCCGTCGGGGAGCGCCCCGAGATCGCCGAGGAGCCGGCCGATGATCGTGGACTTGCCGTGATCGACATGCCCGACGAAGACGACGTTGAGAAGGGATTGTGTTGTCATATCAAAGCACTGCCTGCCGATTTACATGTAGCCGTCGGCACGCAGCCGTTCGAAGGCGTCTTCGGATTCATGATCCATTGCGCGGCCGGAACGTTCAGCGATCCGGGTGGTCTCGAGCTCTGTGATGATCTCGGCGACCGTCGCGGCGTTGCTGGCGATCGGCGCGGTGATGTCCTGGTCGCCGAGCGAGCGGTAGCGCTTGCCGTCGCGGGCGAAATAGAGTTCGACCAGCGGGATGTTCTCGCGCTCGATATAGCGCCAGATGTCGAGCTCGGTCCAGTGCAGCAGCGGATGCACCCGCATCTGGCAGCCCGGCGCCGGCTCGGCGTTGTAGAGGCGCCAGAATTCCGGCGGCTGGTCGCGGAAATCCCATTCGCCGGTGGCGGCGCGCGGCGAGAAGACACGCTCCTTGGCGCGCAGGCCTTCCTCGTCGCGGCGGATGCCGGCGATGACGCCGTTATAGCCGTGCGTCTCGATGATCTTCTTCAGCCCCGCCGTCTTGCGCGCCGCCGACCGCGCCGCCTTCGGCAGGGTCGTGTCCATCTCCTCGACCGGCGGGCAATCGCCGATGACCAGGCGGATGTTCCATTCCGCCGCGTAGCGTTCGCGAAAGGCATACATCTCCGGGAACTTGCGGCCGGTATCCACATGCACGGCCGGTATCGGCACATGGCCGAGGAAGGCCTTGCGCAGCAGCCAGATCAGCACGTTCGAATCCTTGCCCAGCGACCACAGCACCATCAGCTTGTCGATGCGGGCGAAGGCTTCGCGCAGGATGTGGATGCTGCGGCTTTCGAGCTCGTCGAGATGGGTCATCGGCCGAAGGTTCCTGTCGCCGGAAGGTGGATGCCGCATTCCGTCTTTTCCGAGCCTTGCCAGCGTCCGGCCCGGAAATCCTCGCTGCCGCCGGCCCTGGCCGTGCAGGGCGCACAGCCGATGGAGCCGTAGCCTGCGGCAACCAGCGGGTGCGCCGGCAGGTGATGCGTCGCCATGTAGCGTGTCATATCGTCGGTTGTCCAGTCCGCCAAGGGGTGAATGCGCACCAGCCCGTCCACCACTTCGACCGAACCGAGGCCGGCGCGGGCGGCGCCGTGGTGGCGCTTGCGGCCGGTGAAAATGGCCCGGAAGCGCCGCGATACCGCCGCGAAGGGCTCGATCTTGCGGATCCGGCAGCAGGCGTCGGGATCGGTCTCGGCCAGTGTCCGGTCGGGATCGTTGGCGGCGATCTCGAGACCGTCCGGGCGGATCGAGAGCAGGTCGGTCAGCCCGAGCCGGGCGGCCAGGGCATCGCGGTAGGCAAGGGTCTCCGGGAAATGCCGGCCGGTATCTATGAAGCGCACGGGAATCGCGCGGTCGACCGAGGTTGCGAGATGCAGCAGCGCCGCCGATTCCGCCCCGAAGGAGGAGATGATGCAGATCTCGCCCGGATATTCCGCCAGGGCGAACTGGGCAATCGTGCGGCGGGATGCCGCGACGCGGTCGTCGAAAGTCATGCGGGAAACTCCCCCGGGAAAGCTCGTTGCCGCGGAGAAGAGCCTGTCCGGGGAGATCAGTAAATCAAAAACAATTCATTTATGTATAAGAAATATTTTTACAAAATGTATGATGTTAAATCATCCGGACTGCAATCTGCGTTCCCATTCGACCGCGGTGCGGACGATGTCTTGCAGGCTGGCATGCGCCGGTTTCCAGCCGAGTTCGGTGCGGGCGCGCTCCGTCGAGGCGATCAGTTCCGGCACGTCGCCGGGCCGTCTCGGCCCCGTAACGATCCTCAGCTTGCCCGGGTAGAGTTCTTCCACCACGTCGAGGATCACGCGCACCGAGGCGCCCTAGCCGTAGCCGATATTGCAGGCGATTGGAGACCCGCCCGCGGCCAGCCGGTCGAGCGCCAGCACATGGGCCGCGGCGATATCGGAGACATGGACGTAGTCGCGGACGCAGGTACCGTCCGGCGTCGGGTAATCTTCGCCGTAGACCGCGATATCGGGGCGGGCGCCGACCACTACCTGGGCTGCGATCTTCACCAGGTGCGAGGCCGGGCCGACCTGGCCGCAACGCCCGGCCGGGTCGGCGCCGGCGGCATTGAAATAGCGCAGCGCCGTCCAGGGCACGCCGCCGGCGGCGGCGGCGGTGTCGCGCAGCACCCATTCGCAGGCAAGCTTGGTCGCGCCGTAGGGGCTTTGCGGGTCTTTCGGCGCATCCTCGCCGATCGGCATGCACTCCGGCGCGCCGTAGACCGAGGCGGTCGAGGAGAAGACGATGCCTTTCACCCCGGCCTTGCCGGCGGCCGAGACCAGCCGCCGTGTGCCCTCGACATTGACACGGTAGTAATTGTGCGGATCGGAGACCGATTCCGGCACCAGGCTCTTGGCGGCGAGATGGACGATCCCGTCCGGGCGCTGGCCGGTGAATATCTCCGCCAGCAGGCCTTCGTCGCAGATATCGCCTTCGATGAACGTGGCGGTCGCCGGCAGCATGTCGGCGCGGCCGCGCGAGAGATCGTCGATCACGATGACCTTGCGTCCCGCATCCGCGAGTGCGTGGGCCACGTGGCTTCCGATATATCCGGCACCGCCGGTGACGAGAATATTCTGCATGATCCCGGTTCCTAAGCCGCCTTTCCGGCCGGGGCAAGTCCGCTTCGTGGAGGCGATACCATCCCCGGTTGATATAGATTGTTACAAGAGAGAATTCGCGGCATTCTCGCTCCTGCGGGGAAGAAGCGGTAATCCGTCCAGGAGGATCAACAATGATCATGACAACTACCGATCTGGTAGAAGGCCGGACCGTCACCAGCTATCTCGGCGTCGTCGCCGGCGAGGCAGTGATGGGCACCAACATCTTCCGCGATTTCTTCGCCTCTGTGCGGGATGTCGTCGGCGGTCGGGTCGGTTCCTACGAGAAAGTCCTGAAGGACGCCAAGCGGGAAGCGCTCGATGACCTTGCCGAGGAAGCCCGCAAACTCGGCGCCAATGCGGTGCTGGGTGTCGACCTCGATTACGAGGTGGTCGGCGGTGACAACAAGACTATGCTGATCGTCAGCGCCAACGGCACTGCCGTGAAACTGGGATAGAACCATGATCGTCACCACAACCAACAATATCGAGGGCCGCCGGATCGTCGAATATATCGGCTCGGTCTCCGGCGCGGCTGTCGTCGGCGCCAGCGTCTTCAAGGATTTCCTGAAGAACGCGGTCGCCATCATCCACTCCCAGTCCGGCGTGTTCGAGGCGGATGTCGACGCGCTGCTCAACGCCGCCGAGAAGACCATCCAGGAAAAGGCCGAGGCAATGGGCGCCGATGCGATCGTCGGGGTCGATTTCGACTACCAGGTGATCGGCGATGCCCGCCCGATGATCCTGCTCTCGGTCAATGGCACCGCGGTCAAGCTCGACTAGCTCTTCGGCGGCATCCTGACGGCGGCCAGCAACAGGCCGCCCGTGATCAGCATGGCGACGATGACCGCCATGCCGGCGCGCTGGGAACCGGTTATCGATGTCACCGCGCCGAGCAATATCGGCCCGGCGAAGGCTGTCGCCTTGCCTGAAAAGGCGAACAGCCCGAACATCTCGCCGCGCAGATGCGCCGGCGCGAGTTCGGCCATCAGCGTGCGGCTGGCCGCCTGGATCGGGCCGACGAACAGCCCGAGCGGCAGGCCGAAGACCCAGAACATGAACTTGGTGTCGATGATCAGCAGCGCGATGATCAGCCCGGTCAGGCCGGCGATCGACAGCAGGATCGTCGGTTTCGGTCCCCACCAGTCGTCCACCCAGCCGAAGGCGGCGGCGCCGATGCCGGAGAACACGTTGATCGCGATGCCGAACAGGATGATCTCCTCGAAGGAGAGCCCGAAGGCGGTGCCGGCGAAGATCGCGCCGACCACGAACAGCGTCGTCAGCCCGTCGATATAGAACACCCGGGCCAGCAGGAAGACGGCGATGTCGCGGTAGTCGCGGACCTGCCGGAAGGTCTTCACCAGTTGGCCGATACCCTGGCGCAGGGCCGCCGACGGCGCAATTCCTGTCGCCGGATCGTCGGGGGTGAGAAAGAACATCGGCAGCGCGAACAGCGCGAACCAGACCGCCACCAGCACCGAGGTGGCGCGAACATTCGCGGCTTCCTCGTGCGCCAGCCCGAACCACGGGGATTCCGCCTGCACGAAACCGACCAGCGAGATCGCCAGCACGGACAATCCCCCGGCATAGCCGACGCCCCAGGCCCATCCCGACCAGCGTCCCATGCGGTTCGGCGGCGCCAGCGACGGCAGCATGGCGTTGTAGAACACGCTCGCCATCTCGAAGCCGATATTGGCGATGCCGACCAGCACCAGGGCGACGATCGCCAGCGCCGGGTCCGGCCGGATGGTCCAGAGCGCGGCGGTGGCGAGGATGCAGGTGATCGTGAAGACGGCGATCCAGGGCTTGCGCCGGCCGTCGCGGTCGGCGATCGCCCCGCAGAACGGCGCGAGGATCGCCACCACCAGCGCCGACAGCCCGACGCCGAAGCTCCACCAGGCCTGGCCGGTTACCTCGTCGGGGGCGACGGCCTTGGCGAAATAGCCGGCGAAGACGAAGGAGATGATCGTCGTCGGAAAGGCCGAGTTCGCCCAGTCATAGAGCGCCCAGGCGGCCAGCGCCCTGTTGCCGGCCCCCCGCGGCTGCGTCACTGGCCGCTCATCGCCCGGAACTGCCGGTTGACCACCGCCAGCATGGCGAGATCGACATCGCCGGGCAGGCTGCGGATCTCGGTCAGCAGCTGTTCCGTCCGGTCGATGGCGATGCGGTTGCCGGCAATCCAGGTCTCGATCGCCGCGTCCGCCGAGCCGCCATTGGCGGCCTGCAGGATGGCGGCGGTGATGGCGCCCTGGTGAGAGTAGAAATCCTCGACGATGGCGGAGACCGCGAGGCGCTCCCAGTGATCGTCGCCCTCGACCGCGTCGGAGGCGATGCGGATCCAGTCGAGCCCGAAACGGTCGCCGACCTTGAAATAGAGTTCGCCGACATCGGCGACCTGCTTGCCCGACGCGGCGGCGATGCGGCAGATGTCGCAGGCGGTGACCATGATCGACATGTTGGCGACCCGCCGCGCGAGCCCCTCCGGCACCTTGTCGGAAATCATCTTCTCGGCCCGGCGGTTGAGGATCTCGCGCACGTCGCCGAGCACGAAATCGTCGAGTTTCGCGGCGATCTCGGCGACCCCTTTCGCGTAGGTCTTCATGTTGCTCGAGATGTCGAGCGGGTGCGGGCCGTTGCGCAGGAACCAGAGCACCCCGCCGGAAATCAGCTTGTTGATCCATTCCAGCATGCGGATCTGCAGGTCGGCGGAGACCTTGTTGTCGAGCGCCTCGATCTGGCCCCAGACATCGCGCAGCGCGAAGACGTCGCGGGTGATGGTGTAGGCGCGTGCGATATCCACCACGCTCATGCCGGTGCGCTCGGCGATTTCCGCCGGGAACCAGCCGCCGACGCGGTTGATCATCGAGTTGGTGACCACCGTGGTGATGATCTCGCGGCGCAGCCGGTGGCGGCCGATCTGGTCCTTGTAGCGGCTGCGCAGCGCGGTCGGGAAATACCGCACCAGGTCTTCCTCGAGCTGCGGGTCGTCCGGCAGGTCGGAGGCGAGCAGCTCGTCATAGAGCCAGATCTTGGCATAGGGCATCAGGATGGAGATTTCCGGCCGGGTCAGCCCCGTATGCATGAGCTGGCGTTCGCGGATCTCCTCGTCGTCCGGCAGGTACTCGATCGAGCGGTTGAGCCGGCCCAGCCGCTCCAGCATGCGCATCAGCTGGCGCTGCGGATGCAGGCTCGCCGCTCCGCCATGTTCGACCAGCGAGATCGCCTGGCTCTGCAGGTAATTGTCGCGCAGCACAAGGTCGCCGACCTCGTCGGTCATCTCGGCGAGCAGCTTGTTGCGCTGCTTCAGCGTCATGTCGCCGTCGGCGACCACGCCGCCGAGCAGGATCTTGATGTTGACCTCGTGGTCGGAGCAATCGACGCCGGCGGAATTGTCGATGGAATCGGTGTTCAGCCGCACGCCCTTCATCGCCGCCTCGATGCGGCCGAGCTGGGTGGTGCCGAGATTGGCGCCTTCGCCGATCACCCTGGCCCGGACATCGTCGCCGTTGATGCGCAGCGCGTCGTTGGCGCGGTCGCCGGCATCGCCCTGGCTCTCGTGGCTGGCCTTGATGTAGGTGCCGATGCCGCCGAACCAGAGCAGGTCGACATCCGCCTTCAGCATGGCGCGGATCAGGTCGTTGGGCGCCAGTTCCGCCGCCTCGATGCCGAACAGCCGGCGGATTTCCGGCGAGAGCTTGATGCTCTTCGCCGAGCGTTCGAAGACGCCGCCGCCCTTCGAGATCAGCTTGGTGTTGTAGTCGGTCCAGCTGGAGCGCGGCAGGTCGAACATCCGTTTCCGCTCTTCATAGCTTTTCGCTATGTCAGGCTCGGGATCGATGAAGATATGCATATGGTTGAAGGCGCCGACCAGTTTCGTCGCCTTCGAATTCAGCATGCCGTTGCCGAACACGTCGCCGGCCATGTCGCCGACCCCGACGCAGGTGAAGGCCTCGGTCTGGCAATCGGTGCCCATCTCGCGGAAATGCCGCTTCACGCTTTCCCAGGCGCCGCGGGCGGTGATGCCCATCTTCTTGTGGTCGTAGCCCTGGCTGCCGCCGGACGCGAAGGCGTCGCCGAGCCAGAAGCCGTATTCCTCCGAGACCGCGTTGGCATAATCGGAGAAGGTCGCGGTGCCCTTGTCGGCGGCGACCACCAGGTAGGGATCGTCGCCATCCCAGCGCACCACGTCCGCCGGCGGCACGATGTCTGAGCCGGAGAGATTGTCGGTGATGTCGAGCATCGAGCGCAGGAAGATCCGGTAGCAGGCGATGCCTTCCTCCATGAAGGCCTCGCGGCCGCCTTCCTTCGGCAGGCGCTTGAGCACGAAGCCGCCCTTCGAGCCGACCGGCACGATGACCGCGTTCTTGACCTGCTGCGCCTTCACCAGGCCGAGGATCTCGGTGCGGAAATCCTCGCGCCGGTCGGACCAGCGCAGACCCCCGCGGGCGACCAGCCCGAAGCGCAGATGCACCGCCTCGAGCCGCGGGCTGTAGACGAAGATCTCGCGCAGGGGCGCGGGCTGCGGCAGGTCGGTCAGCGCCTTCGAATCGAACTTGAAGGAGAGCGCCGGCTTCGATCCGCCCCCGGCGGCGGTCTGGAAATAGTTGGTGCGCAGCGTCGAGGTGACGCAATTGAGGAACCGACCGAGCATGCGGTCCTCGTCGGCATTGGTGACGTCGTTCAACTCGCCGACGATCTTCTTCACCAGCGCCTGGCAGGTCTTCTTGCGATCGGCACCCGCCGCCGGGTCGAACCGGGCCCGGAACAGCTGGATCAGCAGGCCGGCGATGTTCGCGTGGTTGCCCAGCGTCTCTTCCATGTAGGCCTGGCTGTAGGCGATGCCGGCCTGGCGCAGGAACTTGGCATAGCCGCGCAGGATCGAGACGTCGCGCGGGTCGAGCCCGGCCAGCACCAGCCGGTTGAAGCCGTCATTCTCGATCTCGTCGGACCACAGCATCTGGAAGGCGGCGTGGAATTTCTCGCGCACCGCCGACAGCTCCACTGCCGCGGCATTGCGGGTGACGAGGCCGAAATCGTGGATCATCACCTTGCGGTCGCCGGGCCGCACGTCGGTCGGCTCCTCGTCGATGACCCGGAGCCCCATGTTTTCCAGCATCGGCATGACCATCGACAGCGGCACGGCCGAGTCCGGATGGTAGAGCTTGAAGCGGATCTCCTCGGGGCGGGCCTCGATCGGTCGGTAGAGGTTCATCTCGATGCCGCCGTTCGCGAGCACGGTCTCGACCTTGTCGATGTCGAAAACCGCCGCGTGGGCGTTGACCTTCTCCATGTAGCCGGCGGGGAAGGCGGCGCCGTAGCGCCCGGCGAGCCGGAGTCCGGCCTCCTCGCCGCGGCCGCCGACCAGCGCTTCGGTCAGCCGGTCGGTCCAGGTCCTGGCCGCCTCGACGATGCTCGCCTCGATGTCCTGGACGTCGTAGTCGGGCAGCTTGCCGGGCTCGGTCTTGACGATGACATGCAGCCGCGCCAGCAGGCTGTCGCCGATCTGGGTGTAGAACACCGTCACCTCGCCGTTCAGCGCCTTCGCGAGAATGGCGTTGATGCGCTTGCGCAGGTCGGTGGTGTAATTGTCGCGCGGCACGTAGACGAGGCAGGAGACGAAACGCTCGAAGCCGTCGCGGCGCAGGAACAGCGCGACGCGCTGGCGTTCCTGCAGGTGCAGGATGCCCATCGAAGTGTCGAACAGGGTGTCGAGATCGGCCTGGAACAGCTCATCGCGCGGATAGGTCTCGAGGATGTTGACCAGCGCCTTGCCGTCATGGCTCGACGGGCGCAGGCCGGCCCGCTTCAGGATGGTCGAGACCCGCCGGCGCAGCAGCGGGATCTCGGACGGGCTGCGGTTGTAGGCGACCGAGGTGAAGAGCCCGGCGAACAGCCGCTGGCCGACCGCATTGCCCGCCTTGTCGAACTGTTTCACGCCGACCACGTCGAGCCGGGCCGCGCGGTGGACGTAGGAGGGGCCTTCCGCCTTGGTCACCATCAGCAGTTCCGGCGAGGTGAAGAAGCGGCTGATATCCTCCGGCAGTTCGCCGTCCATCCGCAGCTGGCGCATCAGGATGCGGTCGGGATCGCGCAGCACGCCGAGCCCGCTCGCGGCATCGACGCCGCCTTTCCTGCCCTTGGCCGGGTAGAGATAGTCGCGGTAGCCGAGGAAGATGAAATGGTCGTCATGCAGCCATTGCAGGAAATCCGCCGCCTCGGCGATTTCCTCGGGCTCGGCCGGGCTCCCCTTCGGGGACTTGCGCAGCGACGCGATCTCGTCGGTTGCCGCCTGGCGCATCCTCGGCCAGTCCTCGACCGCGGCGCGCACGTCCGAATAGACCGCGGCCAGCGACGTTTCGATATCGGCCAGCAGCTCGGGATCGGTCTGTTCGTTGACCTCGAAATGCATGCAGGAGGTGGCGGTGATGTCGGCGCCGTCGGCGTCCGCCTCCTCGATGCCGAGGATGGCACCGTCCTTGTCCCGCTTCAGCTTGACCACGGGGTGGATCACCAGGTGCACCGCGAGTTCCTTCGCCTGCAGCAGCACGGTGCCGGAATCGACCAGGAAGGGCATGTCGTCGGTGACGATCTCGACGATCGTGTGGTCGGCCTTCCAGCCCTGTTCCTCGAAGCGGGGATTGTAGACCCTGACCAGCGTCGATCCCGGCCGGTGATCCTGCGCGAAGTTCCAGAGCGACAGCGCCGAGCCGTACATCTCGTCGAGTTCCATCTCGGCGAGGTCCTGCCAGCCGACGTGTGCGTAGAACTGGGCCACGAAGCGTTTCGCCGCGGCCGCGCGCGCGCCGCCGAGCCGCTTGTCGATCAGTTTCTGGAGGTCCGCAATCCGGTCGGTCTTGCGGTCGTCGTTTCCGAATGCCATCGCCCTGCTCCCACCTTGTGCGGCCCGTGTTTGCCACGACGCCTTTGGATGAAGGCTAACCCATAGCGCGCACGAAAGAAATGGCGGTGACGGGGGGATGAAGACGAGGGGCTGGAGACGGGCCTACAGGGGCTCGATTGCATCCCGAGGGACACCATGAGCATCACGTCCGAAACGGTCGAGCAGCACCCGCCTCCGGGCGCAGAATACCAACAGAATCGTTCCATGTGAAGGAGGGTCGGGATTCGGAACTCCGCCGATCAGTCCACGTCGCAATAGACCTGGGCCACCGTCAATGACCGCCGCAAGTCCTCGCCGATGGCCGGGAAGTTGTCGGGGGTCGGGCGGGGGCCGGCACCGGTGCCGGGGGTGATGCCGGCGAGACCCAGCGCCTCGCGGATCGAGACGGGGGCCGCGGTCATCACCCGGCCGCGGCGCGCGGATTCCGAGGAGACCACGCCGACGATGCGGCCGTTCCCGTCGAGCGCCGGGCCGCCGCTCAGGCCGCCGAGGCTGCCGCCCCGGTCGGGGGCGCGGCGGATCTCGGACCAGGCGATTACCGGCTCCACGTTCAGCCGCTCGTCGCGGGTGATCGAGCGCGCCCGACCGATCAGCCGGCCCTGCACGTCGCCCGGCTTGCCCTGCGGGAAGCCGAACATGAAGCTGTCCTCGCCGATCTCGAGCGCGGCGTTGCGAAAGCCGAGCGGCGCCGGTCCGCCCTTCGTGCGGATCACCGCGACATCGGCCCGGGGATGCTCGGTGACGCCCGCGATGCGGACCAGACGCCTGCCCGGGGCGACCAGCGCAAGGCGGTCGCAGCCGTGGGTGACATGGCGCGCCGTCAGCCAGGCGCCGTCGGCGATGGCGAAGGCGGTGCCGGTGGAATCCCCCTTGCGCGAGGGCGCGACATTGAAGGCCGGGTCGCGGGGCGAGGCGGCCGGCAGCGGCCGGCGCGAGCGCGGCGCGGCATCGGGCGCCGGCGCCGGCATGTCGGCCATCGGCGGCGGGCGGCGCATGCCGGGCGCGTCCGGCTCGCGGGTCAGCCAGCTGAAGATGGCGCCGGCGACGATCGCGAGGAAGACGAGCTTGTCGAGACCGCGCATCGCAGACCCGGTCTCAGCCGCCGACCGCCGCGGCGTTGACCATGGCGATGCCGAGCTTGACCCCGGCGAGGAAGATGGCCGGCGCGAGCTCGCCCTTCTCGATGCGCGCGGGCAGACCCTTCAGGATCAGGTCGACGGCGCGGTAGACCAGCAGCTGCAACAGGATGGT
>JAVKCR010000273.1:0-6075 GCA_040222645.1 Rhodospirillales bacterium | reverse complement strand
AGCATGGCGGAGATGCCGAGATACGGGTTGGCTAGCGCATCCGGGAAGCGGACTTCGACGCGCTTCGCCTTCGGGCTGTTGCCGTAGGGAATACGGCAGGAGGCCGAGCGGTTGCGCGCCGAATAGGCGAGCAGCACGGGGGCTTCGTAGCCCGGGACCAGGCGCTTGTAGCTGTTGGTCGTCGGGTTGGTGAAGGCGTTGATGGCCTTGGCATGCTTGATGATGCCGCCGATATAGTAGAGGCACATGTCCGAGAGATCGGCATAGCCGGAACCGGCGAACAGCGGCTTGCCGTCCTTCCAGATCGACTGGTGGCAATGCATGCCCGAACCGTTGTCGCCGAACAGCGGCTTCGGCATGAAGGTCGCCGTCTTGCCGTACTGGTGGGCGGTCATGGTGACGCAGTACTTGTAGATCTGGATCGCGTCGGCCGACTTCAGGAAGGTGTTCAGCGCGAAGCCGAGCTCGTGCTGGGCCGGGGCGACTTCATGGTGATGCTTCTCGGCCTGCACGCCCATGGCGTTCAGGTTGTGGCAGATCTCGGCGCGCAGGTCCTGGGCGCTGTCGACCGGGGCGACGGGGAAGTAGCCGCCCTTGGCGCGCGGACGGTGGCCGAGGTTGCCGGCTTCCATCTCGTAATCGCCGGTATAGGGCATTTCGGTCGAGTAGAGCTCGTAGCCCGACTTTTCCTGGCCGGCGCGGAACTTCACGTCGTCGAAAATGAAGAATTCCGGTTCCGGGCCGACGAAGAAGGTGTCGCCCACGCCGGTGGAGCGCATGTAGGCCTCGGCGCGCTTCGCCAGCGAGCGCGGGTCGCGGTCATAGCCTTCGCCGGTGGCCGGCTCGACGATGTCGCAGAACAGCACGAGTGTCGGGTTGGCGGCGAACGGATCGATCACGGCGGAAGTGGGGTCCGGCATGAGGATCATGTCGGATTCGTTGATATGCTTCCAGCCGGAGATCGACGAACCGTCGAACATGATGCCGTCTTCGAAGACGCCTTCGTTGATGGTGTCGGCAGTCTGGGCGGTGTGCTGCCACTTGCCTTTCGTGTCCGTGAAACGCAGTTCGACGAACTCGATGCCCTGTTCCTTGATGGTGCTCAGTACGGATGCAACGTCCGACATGTCAGTACCCCGTCATTGATTGGTTGTGATCAGTAATGTTCCGGTTGCGGTGGGACGTCCGTCAGACGGCGTCGCCCCCGCGTTCTCCTGTACGAATGCGGATAGCATCGTCGATGGTGGAGATGAAGATCTTGCCGTCGCCGATGCGCCCGGTATGGGCACCCTGCTGAATGGCTTCGATGGCCTTCTCGGCCATGTCGTCCTCGACAACAACTTCGATTTTGACCTTCGGCAGGAAATCGACCACGTACTCGGCGCCCCTGTAGAGCTCCGTGTGGCCTTTCTGCCTGCCGAAACCCTTGGCTTCGGTCACGGTGAGACCTTGCAAGCCGATCTCGTGAAGCGCTTCCTTCACCTCGTCCAGCTTGAACGGTTTAATGATCGCTTCGATTTTCTTCATGAACTCGCATTTCCGGATCGGATGAATGATCGCCACTTCCGAAGGAGGCGGCATGACGGGTTAAGCATAGGGCGTGCCAGATGAGGCCATCTGCCCGAGTTGCCGGGAATCAGGGGATTCCCGCCAACCGGATGCCACACCCTGCCACTGATAATGCCGCAAAAATAAGCAGCTGCACAGATATTCATCTTTCAACGCTGACTATTTTTTTGGCATGCGGCGAGGCTTCGGCCAACCGGCCCCTACCGCTGCTTCAGGAACGCCTCGATGCGGTCGAGGGCCTCCGAGATGGCTTCCTTGCTGGCGGCGTAGGAGAAGCGGACGAAGCCCTCGCCCATGTCGCCGAAGCTGGTGCCGGCGATGGTCGCGACATGGGCTTCGCTCAGCACCTCGTTCTGGAAGGCGCGCGCGTTCATGCCGGTGCCGGTGATGTTCGGGAAGGCGTAGAAGGCGCCGAGCGGCTCGATGCAGCTCACGCCGGGCAGGGCGTTCAGCCGGTCGACGATGAAGCGCCGGCGCTCGGCGAAGGCTTCCATCATGGTGTCGACCGCGTCCTGCGGGCCGGTCAGCGCGGCGATGCCGGCATGCTGGGTGGCGGCGTTGACGCAGGAATGGATGTTGATCGCCATCCGGGTAGCCAGTTCCGCCAGTTCCCCCGGCCAGACCGCCCAGCCGAGCCGCCAGCCGGTCATGGCGTAGGTCTTGGACGCGCCGTCGAGCATGATCAGCCGGTCGCGGATCTCCGGGAATTCGAGGAAGCTCACATGCGGCGCGCCATAGGTCATGCGCGAATAGATCTCGTCGGACATGATGGCGACGTCGGGGAAGCGGGCGAGGCCGGCGACCAGCTTCTCGACCTCGGCGCGCGAGACGTTGCCGCCGGTCGGGTTGGCGGGGCTGTTGACGATGATCAGCCGCGTGCGCTCGGTGATGTTGGCGAGCACCTCCTCGGCATCGAAGGAGAAGCCGTTCGCCTCGCGCAGCTTCATCGGCACCGCCGTGGCGCCGGTGAAGCCGATCATCGAGCGGTAGATGGGAAAGCCCGGGTCCGGGTACATGATCTCGACGCCCGGTTCGCCGAACATCATGATGGCGAAGCTCATGGTCACCTTGCCGCCGGGCACCGCGACGATCTGGTCGGGGCTCACTTCCTGGCCGCGATATTTCAGGATGTCAGCGGCGATCGCCTCGCGCAGCTCCGGGATGCCGTTGGCGGGGGTATAGCCGTGATGGCCGTCGCGCAGCGCCTTCACGGCGGCCTCGACGATATGGCACGGTGTCGGGAAATCGGGCTGGCCGATGCCGAGATTGATCATCCGGGGCTCGCCCTTGCGGGCCGCCTCCCTGTCGATGGCGTTGGCGCGCGCCAGCACTTCGAAGGCGCTTTCGGTTCCGAGGCGCGCGATGTTTCCCGCCAGTTTCATCTAGTCCTCCCTTGCAAATCGGTGGCGGATCGTCAGGGAAAAGCCGGCGTCAGGCAAGCGCGATGCACGCATTCTTGACGAAGGGGGGGAGGGAGAGTAAACCGGCGCCTCCTGTGGCGGGCGTAGCTCAGTTGGTTAGAGCACCTGGTTGTGGTCCAGGGGGTCGTGGGTTCAAGTCCCATCGCTCGCCCCACTTTCCTCAAAGACGGTTAAGACAGCGTTCTCCGGCGCCTGCCGGCGCCCGAAAATCGCGCCCGCCAGGTCAGCCAGATCGTGCGCCTGTGCGTCAATTCCCGCATGCATGCCCAGCAGCCGCGCCAGTTCGAAGCGGGCCAGCGCGCGTTGCCGGAAGGTGTCCGGGTCCGTCATCCGGCGGAGCGCCAGCAGCCCCGGCGGCGCGGTGCGGCGACGGCAGAGCCGCCGGACCGTGCGCCAGACTTCCCGGCGCTCGGCGGCGAGGTCGCCGGCGATCCGGCAGCAGAGCGCATAGCCGTCATCGTTCCCGATATTATCCGCCAGCCGGTCGCGGCGCCGGGCGGCACGCAGGCGTTCCGGCGCGACGGCGAGGTCGTTCGAGAGCGCCTCGATGGCTTCTTCGGTCAGGCGGGTGTCGGGAGATGATGTGTGCATATGTCGAATACAGACATATTTTCATCGATTCATCAACGGTAATGATGCCCGGCCCGCCCCGGCCGGCACCTAGCGGCGGCGCGTCGCGAACTCGACGATGTTGCCGGTCATGGTTTCCAGCCGCGCCGCGCGGGTCTGCCGGTCGAGGTCTTCGCGGCCCAGGGTCTCGACGATATGGCGGCAGACCTCGGCGATCTCCGCCGCCGGCGCCTGGGCGAGATCCAGCGCGCCGCGCGCCTCATAGGCCTCCAGCACTTGCCGCACGGTCTGCTCCACGAGCGAGCCGTCGGCCCGGTTCTCGCCCAGCAATTCGGATTTCGTGCAATCGAAGGCGTCGGCCAGCCGCTCCAGCCAGTCCTCGGTCAGCTGCATCTGGCCCTTCTCGAGCTTGTTGATGGTCGAGGCGGTGGTGTTGACGCGCCGCGCCAGCGCCTCCATCGACCAGCCCCGGCCGCTGCGCAGCCTGTTCAGCAGGTTCATGTCGGGATCCCGTCATTGATCGCGTCTTCATATCCATATCGGAAATTTATCTTGACGTAAATGTCGGATATGGACATATTCCATTCCGTCAGGGCGCCGCCGTCCCGTCCCCCTCCCCACCTGAAGGGGCGGCGGCCAGCGCGGCCCAGCTCGCAGCACCCTGGCGCTGCCGCGGTCTCTCCCCGCCGGCAGTCCGCCGCCCGATAGGGCGGTCCGCCGGTCCGGAAGCGGAACCCCTTCCGCCGCTTCCGGACCGGCCCCTTCCCTCCATCCCGACGAGGAGCCGCCATGCCGAAACGACCTTTCCCGAGATCCTCGCGCCGGCCGAGCCCGGTCTTGTCCGACGAGGAGATGCGCTGCCTGCGCCGCAGCGCCTGGCTGCGCCAGGGCGTCATCGTGATCCGCCCGGAGGACATCAAGGACGACTGGACCCGCCGCGCCGTGGTCAACGAGGCGGAGCGCCTGTTCGGTCCGCGCCGGGAGGGCGACTAGATGCCGCGGGACGGAACGGGTGCTGACCTCCGCCTGGTGTCAACGGGCGCCATCTCCGAGAGTTCCGCCACCCTGCAGACGGCGCGCAGGCTCCGGTCGGACGTCGTGCTCCGGCTCTACCGCCGGGGCTCCATCGATGCCGTCCAGCGTCTCGCCGCGGAAGAAATCCGCGAGGTCTGGATGGCGCTGGCGAGAGGCATGTTCCCGCAGAGCCGCTTCGGCATCCAGCTGCCGGTCGAGGCGAAGGGGCGGCGGAGCTTCCGCGAGCCGTTCGAGCGCATGAGCGAGCGGCAGCGCCGTCTCTACGAGCGTCGCTACCGTCTCTGGATCGCCGAGACCGGCCGCATGAAGATCGGCGCCACCCGGACGCTGGCCGCCCTGGTGCACGAGATCCTCATCGACAATCGCGGCCCGCGGCAGCTCGACCGCGCGTGGCGGCTGCGCAACGGCGCAGCGCGGGAGCATCTGCGCGATGCGCTCGACCTCTACGCCTCGATCGCCGCCAGCACTGAAAAATTGTAGGAATTATCGAATAACAAATATTGACAGCAGGGACGTTTGGTGGCACTGTTTTCTCACCCTCCCGAATTCCCGATCTGGATTCAGGTCAGAACCCCGCGCCCCTCCCTGGCGCGGGGTTCTGCGTTTCCATCTCCCCTTACCTGACAGGAGAGTTGCGGATGGCGAAGAAAGCCGCATCCCAGCCCACCCGGCGCCGTGCGGCGGTCGGCGACAATTCCAATGGCGAGCTGACACCGCTCGATTTCATGCTGCGCACGCTGCGCGACGAGAACGCGGCGCCGGAAGACCGCCGCTGGGCCGCCCAGCAGGCGCTGCCCTACATGCATCCCCGGCTGTCCACCGTCGCCCATTCCGGCGACGTGCTGTTGCGCCACGAGGACGTGCTGGACGATCTTGAATGAGCGCGGCCCCGATGATGACGCCGCGCGAACGCAGGATCCGTCAGAAACTGAAGACCGACTTCCCCCATTACGCCGAACGCTGCCTGCGCATCCGCACCAAGTCGGGCCGGCTGGTGCCGTTGCGCCTCAATGCCGCGCAGCGCTGGCTGCACGAGAGGCTGGAGGACCAGCTTGCCCGCACCGGCCGGGTGCGCGTGCTGGTGCTGAAGGCGCGGCAGACCGGCATCAGCACCTGCATCCAGGGCCGGTTCTTCTGGAAGATCACCCATGGTCGCGGCCAGCGCGCCTTCATCCTGACCCACAAGCAATCCGCGACGGAGAACCTGTTCGCCATTGCCCGGCGTTTCCACGACCATTGCCCGGAGGTGGTGCGCCCGGCGCTGAAGGCATCGAACGCCCGCGAGCTCGATTTCGCCCGCCTCGATTCCGGCTACCGGGTCGGCACGGCCTCGACCGACGGCGTCGGCCGGTCCGACACCATCCAGTATTTTCATGGCAGCGAGGTCGCGTTCTGGCCGCATGGCGACGCCCATGCCGCCGGCGTCCTGCAGGCGATCGCCGGCGATCCGGGCACCGAGGCGATCCTTGAATCCACCGCC
>JAVKCR010000272.1:0-3339 GCA_040222645.1 Rhodospirillales bacterium | reverse complement strand
GGGATCAGCAAGGAAGAGACCACGATCGTCGACGGTTCGGGCAAGAAGAAGGACATCAACGCCCGCTGCGAGCAGATCAAGCGTCAGGCCGAGGAAACCACCTCCGACTATGACCGCGAGAAGCTCCAGGAGCGCCTCGCGAAGCTGTCCGGCGGCGTCGCGGTCATCCGCGTCGGCGGTGCGACCGAAGTCGAGGTGAAGGAACGCAAGGACCGCGTCGACGATGCGCTGCACGCCACCCGCGCTGCCGTGCAGGAAGGCGTCGTTCCGGGCGGCGGTTCCGCGCTGCTCTACGCGACCCGCGTGCTGAAGAAGCTCGAGCCTGTCAACAACGACCAGCAGGTCGGCATCGATATCGTCCGCCGCGCCATCCAGGCGCCGGTTCGCCAGATCGCCGAGAATGCCGGCGCCGACGGCGCCGTGGTTGCGGGCAAGCTGCTCGAAGCCAACAACGCGACCTGGGGCTTCAACGCCCAGGAAGGCAAGTACGAGGACCTGGTCAAGGCCGGCATCATCGACCCGGCCAAGGTTGTCCGTACGGCCCTGCAGGACGCGGCCTCCATCGCCGGCCTTCTCATCACGACCGAAGCCATGGTCGCCGAGAAGCCGGAACCGAAGGAAGCCGGCGGCGGCATGCCCGACATGGGCGGCATGGGCGGCATGGGCGGCATGATGTAATCGACGGCTTACCGTTGACGCCTCGGAACAGGGGCCGCGCCACGGGCGCGGCCCCTTTTTCTTTGCGGTGCGGGCATGAAAAAGTGGCTTTTGCCATGTCCGGACTATATCACCCGGTGCCATGATTTCAGTCGATCCAGACAAGGTGACCTCCGCCATTCGCGAGGCCGTCGAGGCCGAATTGCTGCCGTGCTTCGGCCGGCTGGAGGCGCACGAGATCCGCGAGAAGGGGCCGGGCGATCTCGTCACCGTCGCCGACGAGGCGATGGAGCGTCATCTCCGCCGCTCGCTGACCGCGCTGCTGCCCGGCAGCATCACCGTCGGCGAGGAGGAGGTCGCCGCCGATCCCGCCATCCTCCACCGGCTGGCGGGCGAGCGGCCGGTCTGGGTGCTCGATCCCATCGACGGCACCACCAACTTTTCCCGCGGCGACCCGCGGATTGCGGTGATCGTGGCGCTGGTGCTGCGCGGCGAGACCGTCGCCGGCTGGATCCACGACCCGATCCGCAACCTGACCGCGGTCGCGGAAAAGGGGGCAGGGGTCCGCTTCGGCGGTGCCACGGTCCGTTTTCCCCGGCGCGCGCCGGGCAGCGATATCCGGACATTGTCGGGATGGCTCAGCGCCGGCGGCGACGATGCGGCGCGCAGCGAGCGCATTCGCCGGGTCCGGACCGGCTTTGGCGGCATCAACAACGTGAAATGCATCGGCCAGGTGTTCCTGCAGTTCCTCGAGCACCGCCACCAGGTCGGTTTCCACTACCGGTCCAAGCCTTGGGATTTCGCCGCCGGAGTGCTGATCACCGGGGAAGCCGGCGGCGTGGTGCGCCGGCTCGACGGATCGCCCTACCGGCCGGTCGCCAATGCGGGCCCGCTGCTGATCGCCCCGGATGCCGCGACCTGGGACGAGCTTCGCGACCTGATCACCGGGCGCGCCTGATCCGCACTGCGGAAAAGCGCACCACTTTCACCCTGCAAAATTGCCGCTCGGGCCGTCGCCGACTATCATGCGCGCCGATCCGCGCGGCAGTGACCGCAACACTCGGCAAATGGAGAGAAACATGGCGAAAGTCGCTTTCATCGGTCTCGGCGTGATGGGCTATCCGATGGCCGGATACCTCATCAAGAAGGGCGGTTTCGACACCACCGTCTACAACCGCACGACCGCCAAGGCGGAGAAGTGGGCCAAGGAATATGGCGGATCCTTCGCAACCACCCCGGCCAAGGCCGCGGACGGCTGCGATTTCGTCTATATGTGCGTCGGCAACGACGACGACCTGCGCTCCGTGACCTACGGCGCGGACGGCGTGCTCGCCACCATGAAGAAGGGTGCGGTTCTCGTCGACCACACGACGGCCTCCGCCGATGTTGCGCGCGAGATCTACGCCAAGGCGGCCGAACAGGGCGTCGCCTTCGTCGACGCGCCGGTTTCCGGCGGCCAGGCGGGCGCCGAGAACGGCGTGCTGACGGTGATGTGCGGTGGCGACCAGGCGGCCTTCGACGCCGCCAAGCCGGGCATGGATTGCTACGGCCGCGCGGTCACCCTGATGGGCGATGTCGGCGCCGGCCAGCTGACCAAGATGGTCAACCAGATCTGCATCGCCGGCCTCGTGCAGGGCCTGTCGGAAGGCATGAATTTCGCCAGGCGCGCCGGCCTCGACACCGACCGGGTGATCGACGTGATCTCGAAGGGCGCCGCCCAGTCCTGGCAGATGGAAAACCGGGCCCGGACCATGTGCGCCGACAAGTTCGATTTCGGCTTCGCGGTGGACTGGATGCGCAAGGATCTCGGCATCTGCCTCGAGGAAGGCAAGCGCAACGGCTCGCGCCTGCCGGTCACCGCGCTGGTCGACCTGTTCTATGCCCAGCTGCAGTACCGCGGCGACAACCGCCTCGACACCTCCAGCCTGATGAAACTGCTGGCGCAGGATTGAGCTGGCGGTCCTCATCCTGAACCTGTTTCAGGACGAGGGAGATAACAGAATGATGTCATCCCGGGCTTGACCCGGGACCTGGGGTAGACAGGCACTGCCAATTCGCTCTGGGTCCCTGCTTTCGCAGGGATGACATCGTTTGAATGTGTATTTTAGCAGCTTACATCCTCACCCGTTCGCTCTTCGGGTCGTAGAAGGGGCGCAGTGACGCCTCCGCGTCGTACTCCACGCCGTTGATCCGGATCTTGTAGCTGCCCGCCTTCACATAGTCAGCCGTCACCACGTCGCCCTCCGCGTTCACGTAGCCCATCGCCACGGTCGCGCCCAGCGTATGGCCGAACATGGCCGAGGTGACGTAGCCGCAGAGCCGGCCGTCGCGGAGAATCGGTTCGTAGTGATAGGCCAGCGGTTCCGGGTCCGTCAGGCGGAACTGCACCAGCCGCTGCGTGACCCCCGCCTGCTTCTGGCGAAGCAAAGCCTCGCGGCCGAGGAAGCCGCCCGGCTTGTCGAACTTCACCGCGAAGCCGAGCCCGGCCTCGATCGGGGTCTCGGCGTCGGTGATGTCATGGCCCCAGTGGCGGTAGCCCTTTTCCATGCGCAGCGAATTGAGCGCGTGGTAGCCCGCGTGACGCAGCCCGAGACCGTCGGAGGCGGCGACCAGCGCGCCATGGACGTGGACGGCGAATTCCGTGGGCATGTAGAGTTCCCAGCCGAGTTCGCCGACATAGGA
>JAVKCR010000271.1:0-20648 GCA_040222645.1 Rhodospirillales bacterium | reverse complement strand
CTCCATGACTTCCTGGTCAGTGCGGAGATCGTCGCCAACCGCGATCAGCGCCTCGTCGAGATGTACAGCTTCGTGGCCGTCGTCTACCTGGTGCTCTGTTTCGCCGCCTCGATGGGCGTGCGGAGACTTCAACGCAAGGTGCAGAAATGATTACGTTCGAGAATGTCAGCAAATGGTACGGCGATTTCCAGGTCCTGAAAGACTGCACCACCTCCGTCGCCCGCAAGGAAGTCGTTGTCGTCTGCGGCCCCTCCGGGTCCGGCAAGAGCACCCTCATCAAATGCGCCAATGGCCTTGAACCTTTCCAGAGCGGCAAGATTGTCGTCGACGGTACCGACGTCGGCGGTGCGAAGACCGACCTGCCGAAACTGCGCGCCAGGATCGGCATGGTGTTCCAGAGCTTCGAACTGTTCCCCCATCTCAGCGTCTGCGAGAATATCGCCATTGCCCAGGTGAAGGTTATCGGCCGCGACAAGGCCGAAGCGGATGAGCGCGCTTACACCCTGCTCGACCGCGTCGGCCTGAAGGAACAAGCCCTGAAGTTCCCGGCACAGCTTTCCGGGGGCCAGCAGCAGCGTGTCGCCATTGCCCGGGGGCTGGCCATGGACCCTGTCGCCATGCTGTTCGACGAACCGACCTCGGCGCTTGACCCGGAAATGATCAACGAGGTTCTGGATGTGATGGTCGGACTGGCGCAGGAAGGCATGACCATGATGGTCGTGACCCATGAGATGGGGTTCGCCCGCAAGGTTGCCGACCGGGTGATCTTCATGGATGAGGGGCAGATCGTCGAGGACGCCGAGACGGACCAGTTCTTCGGCTCGCCGCGCAGCGAAAGGGCGCAGGCCTTCCTGTCCAAGATTCTGAATCACTGAGGGAAATAAGACTTCCTCCAACCATCCGGTCGATTCCCCTGCCGCAAGCGGTTAGACTGCGGCCCGGAACACAGCGGATCAGTTGCATTGGCCAAGGCCAGACCCTCGAAGAACGCCCTCAAGGAAGCCCTCGGCGCCTGTCGCCGCGGGTTTTTCATCGTGGCGCTGTTCAGCCTCGGGGTGAATGTCTGCATGCTGACCTCCCCGATCTACATGATGCAGCTGTTCGACCGGGTGCTTTCCAGCCGCTCCATCGAGACGCTGGTCGCCCTGCTGGTGGTGGCGACCGCCGCGCTCGCCGTGCTCGGCCTGCTCGACAGCCTCAGGACCATGGTGCTGGTGCGCATCTCCAGCTGGCTCGACCGCAAGCTCGGCGGCCGGCTTCTCGCTGCCGCGGTCACGGGATCCCTCAGGGACGCCAGGGGTGGCACGGCACAGGTGTTGCGCGATCTCGGGACGCTCAGGACCTTCCTGTCCGGTTCCGGCATCTTCCCGCTGATGGACGCACCCTGGGCGCCGATCTTCCTCGCCGTGATGTTCATGCTGCATCCCTACATGGGCTGGCTGTCGGTCATCGGCGCGGCGATCCTGTTCTGCATCGCGATCCTCAACGAGCTGGTGACCCGCAACATGCTCGCCGAGGCCAACGGCGCCCATGCCCAGGCCATGCGCCGGGCTGAAGCCGCGGTCCGGAATGCCGACGTCATCAACGGCATGGGCATGCTGCCCAATATCGCCAGCCGCTGGCAGGGGGAGAACGACAAGTCGCTCGATTTGCAGGCCCGCGCCAGCAACATGAGCGGCGGGCTGACGGCGCTGTCCAAGTTCATCCGCTTCGTGCTGCAGATCGGCGTCATGAGCCTCGGGGCCTACCTGACGCTCTCGAACGACGTGACGCCGGGTGCGATGATCGCCGGGTCGATCATCATGGGCCGGGCGCTGGCGCCCGTCGAACAGGCGATCGGCGCCTGGAAGGGTTTCGTCGGCGCCCGGGCATCCTACGACCGCATCCGCGAAGCGCTGGCGCCGGGCGCGCGCGAACCCGGCATGCCGCTGCCGCCGCCGGAAGGCAGGCTGACCGCCGAGGGCATCACCTATGCCCACCGCCAGGGCGCCGAGCCGGCGCTGCGCAACGTGAGCTTCGACCTTGAACCCGGCGAGGCGGTAGCCCTGATCGGCCCGACCGCGTCGGGCAAGACCACGCTGGCGCGCATCCTCATCGGCAACCTGCAGCCCAACGCCGGCACCGCCCGGCTCGACGGCATGGATGTCGCCGCCTGGGACCCGGACGATCTCGGCCAGCATATCGGCTACCTGCCGCAGAACATCGAGCTGTTCGACGGCACCGTGCAGGACAACATCGCCCGCATGGGCCAGGCCGACCCGCAAGCGGTCATCCTCGCGGCCCGGCAGGCGCATGTGCACGACCTCATCCTCGGTCTTTCTGACGGTTACGATACCGAGATCGGTGACGGCGGCGCCGGGCTGTCCGGCGGCCAGCGCCAGCGCATCGGGCTGGCACGGGCGCTCTACGGCAATCCGCGCCTGATCGTGCTCGACGAGCCGAACTCCAACCTCGACACCGACGGCGAGGATGCACTCCTGCGCGCGCTCGCCCATCTCAAGCAATCCGGGGCAACGGTCGTGCTGATATCGCACCGGCCGAACCTGCTCCGCTTCGTCGACAAGGTGCTGGTGCTGAACAAGGGCCGGGTCCACCTGTTCGGTAGCCGCGACGAGATCCTGAGCAAGATGACCGGGCAGCCCCAGAAACCCGCCGCTGCCGTCCAGGGGGCGCCGGACGCAGGCAGGATCGCCGCAAACCGCGCGCCGGAGGCCGGCAATGGCTGACCAGGCCCTTACCTCGCCGGCGGCGACCGGGCTGGCGCCGGCATCCATGGCTAAGCCCGCCGGCAATGGCGCCGACAATCGTCCGGACATCCGGCTGCCGGCAATCGGCGGCGCCATCGTCATCGGCCTGTTCTTCGGGCTGTTCGGCTACTGGTCGATAACGGCCAACCTGTCGAGCGCGGCCATCGCGCCGGGGGTCGTCAGCGTCGCCGGCAACAAGAAGCTGATCCAGCACCTGGAAGGCGGCATCGTTCGCGAGATCGCCGCTCGCGACGGCGACGTGGTTAAGCAGGGAGACATCCTCGTCGAACTCGACGATACCCAGGCCCGCGCCGCCGTCGAGACGCTGAAATCGCGCCGCGACAGCTTCGCCGCGGAGGAGGCCCGCCTGATCGCCGAGCGCGACGGCCTCGACAGCATCGATTTTCCCGAGATCATATCCAGCCGGCTCGACGAGCCGGGCATAGCCGGCATCGTCGCCGGCCAGCGCAACATGTTCTCGGCCCGCCTCAATGCGCAGCGCGGCCAGCAGCAGATCCTCGAGCAGCAGATCGCGCAGTACCAGGAAGAGATTTTCGGGCTGGAAGAACAGATCGTCTCCGCGAACCAGCAGATCGCCCTGATCGAGGAGGAGATCCGCGATCTCGAAACCCTCGGCGAGAAGGGCTTGTTGCGCAAGCCGCGCCTGCTCGAGAAAAAACGCGAGGCATCGCAGATATCCGGCACCCGCGCCGCCCACCGCTCGGAGATCGCGCGGACCCGCCAGAGCATCGGCGAGGCGCGCATCCGCATCAACGAGATCCGCACCGGCTTCCTGAACGAGGTGGTTGCCGAATTGCGCGACGTGCAGGCCCAGCTCTTCGAGGTCCGCGAACAGCTGCGCAGCGCCGAGGACGTGCTCCGGCGGACAATCATCCGGGCGCCGGAAGCCGGCACCATCGTCAATTCGACCGTGTTCACCGCCGGCGGCGTCGTTCGCGCCGGCGACACGCTGATGGAGATCGTACCCTCCGGCGACAGGCTTATCGTCGAGGCCCGCGTGCAGCCCGCCGACATCGACGTGGTCGAGAACGGCCTGCCGGCTGAGGTGCGCTTCTCGGCCTACAGCCAGCGCAATTCGGCGCCCGTGAAGGGCCGGGTGATCGGGGTGTCCGCCGACGGCATCACCGACCAGCAGACCCAGGAGACCTACTTCCTGACCCGGGTCGAACTGACGGAAGACGTGGCCAGCGTGATCGAAGGCGCGATCCTGCAGCCCGGCATGCAGGCCGAGGTGCTGATCATCACCGGCGAGAGAACCTTCTTCGATTACCTGCTGCAGCCGCTGCTGGCGACGATCCAGAAGGCGGCGCGGGAATAGCTCGCCGCGTCAGTCCTCGTCGCGGAATTGCTGCGCCTGCAGCGCCGACCAGTTGAAACCGACATCGGCATATTGCGAGAAGACCTGCTGACCCCGGCGTTCCTCGCGCTGCAGGAACTTGCCGCGCGCGGCTTCCGGCAGGTCGCCGAAGGAGATCACTTCCTTCTCCAGCAGCACGGCGACGAGATCTTCCAGCACGCGGGACAGATCCACGTCCGAGCGGTGCCAGTCCGGGTCGAGCACGTCGTTGCGGCCGAGAAACCTATCGAGATCAGGGTGATAGGCGGAAATCTCCTCCGTCACGCCCGGCCGCTCCTCGTTGAAGGCGGCGACGATCCTGCCGTACTGGTCTCGCTTCACATAAGGCATGGCGCCCTCGCGTTTTCCCAAGCATGAGGACCAGCATATGCCAGCCATGCTGACGCTGCCAGTGATCCGGAACACACCGCCCTGTCCGCCGGTGCACGCACTCTTGTCGATCCAGCCTGCGGGTTGCATTCTCTGGGAAACGGTCGCCTTGACCGACAGGAAACCAGAGGGGAGTCAGCACATGTCCAGAAGACCGCCTTTCCGCGCCGACCATGTCGGCAGCTACCTGCGCCCGGCCGAACTCGCGGAAGCGCGCGCGCAGCATGCCGACGGCAAGATCGACGCCACGGAACTCCGCGCGGTCGAGGACCGCTGCATTGCCGAGGTGGTGAGGCAGCAGGAAGCCGTCGGCCTTCAGGGCATCACCGACGGGGAGTTCCGCCGCACCTTCTTCCATGTCGACTTCCTCGAACAGCTCGACGGGGTCGAGGTCACCTATGGCGAGTTCTCCGCCAAGTTCCGCAAGGATGACGGTTCCGAGGTGGGCTTCCGTCCGCCGACCATGAACGTCACCTCGAAGATCGGTCATGGCCGGTCGATCCAGGGCGCGGATTTCGACTATCTCGCGTCGTATGCCACCAGGACGCCGAAGGTCAGCATCCCCTCGCCCTCCATGCTGCATTTCCGAGGCGGGCGCGATGCGATCTCGAAAAGCGTCTATCCGGACATGGAGGACTTCTACGCCGATCTCGCCGCCGCCTATCGCGACGAGATCGCCGACCTGGCGAAGCGCGGCTGCCGCTACCTGCAGCTCGACGACACCAACCTCGCCTATCTCTGCGATCCGGAGATCCGCAAGGCGACGGTGGCCCGCGGCTACGATCCGGACGACCTGACTCACCTCTATTGCCGGATGATCAACGAGGCGATCCGCGACAAGCCGGCCGACATGACCATCGCCACCCATCTCTGCCGCGGCAATTTCAAGAGCGCCTGGGTCGCCCAGGGCGGCTACGAACCGGTGGCCGAGATCATGTTCAACGAGATGAAGATCGATGCCTTCTTCCTCGAATATGACGACGAACGCTCCGGCGATTTCGCGCCTTTGCGTTTCATGCCGAAAGACAAGATGGTGGTGCTCGGCCTGATGAGCTCGAAGGTCGGCAAGGCGGAATCCGCCGACGATATCCGCCGGCGGATCGACGAGGCCGCCCAGTTCGTCGATCTCGACCAGTGCGCGCTCAGCCACCAATGCGGCTTCTCGTCCACCTCGCACGGCAACGATCTCGCACCGGGCGACCAGTGGCGGAAACTCGAACGCTGTGTCGAGGTGGCGACCGCGGTCTGGGGCGGCGTCTGACCCGCAAGCGGCAGGGCGGCCCGGCCATCGTCACGGCGGACTCGCTACGCCGTGCGGCGGAATCCTATGTCGCGCGGTTCTCGAGTTCAGCGGAGCAATTGCGCCGCGTGCTGATGCGCCGGGTGGAACGCTCCGCCCGCGCGCATGGCACCGACCGGGAGGAAGGCGCCCGGCTGGCCGACGCGATCGTCGCGAAGTATCTCGACCTCCGGCTGATAGACGATGGCGCTTTTGCGCGTTCACGGGCGGCGGGCCTGTTCAACCGTGGCGAAGCGCCGGGAGCGATCCGGCAGCGGCTGGCGACGCAAGGCGTCGGCGCCGAGGATATCGATGCGGCGCTCGACCACCTGCTGTCCGAAACCGAGGATGCCGGAACGTACGATGACCTCGCCGCGAAGGCGGCGGTCCGGTTCGCGCGCCGCAGCCGTATCGGCCCCTTCCGCCGCCAGCCGGCCGACGCCGACGGCAAGCGCCGGGAACTGGCGCGCATGGCCCGGCGGGGATTCGGTCTGGAGATCGCGAAGCGGATCGTCTATGCCGAAAGCGAGGAAGAACTCGAACGATGACCAACCGGGAGCCCGCACCACGATGACCGTGATCTACCACAATCCCCGCTGCAGCAAGTCGCGCCAGACGCTCGAACTCCTGCGCGAGAACAAGGTCGAACCGGAAATCGTCGAATATCTCAAGACCCCGCCGAGCGCCGCCGACCTCAAGGCGATCCTCGGCAAGCTCGGGATGTCGGCGAGCCAGATCCTGCGCCGCAAGGAAACCCGCGACGCCGGCATCGACCCCGCGTCATTGTCCGAAGACGACCTGCTGGCGGCCATCGTCGCCAATCCGGTGATCATGGAACGGCCGATCGTCGTCAGCGGTGACCGGGCCGTTCTCGGACGTCCGCCGGAGAATGTTCTTGCGCTGATCCCGAGCGGCTGAAGACGGTCAGTCGGTTCTCGCCACCGCTGCCCGCAAGCGCTCCGCCGTATAACCGGTGCCGCGCCCGAAAACAGGGTCGGTGGCATTCGCCTTCCGTTCCGGAATTTTCAGGCTTTCGCAAGCCGGCAGCAGATCCTCGACCAGCGGGAAAAGGACGGTTTCCTCGCGCTGCATATGGTTCCGGTAGTCGTCGACAAAGGCCCGGCTCTTGCGGACGAAGGCTTCCCGGTCGGTCGGCTGCTCCATCAGGATGGCATCGACCAGCGTCAGTATTTCCGTGGCCTGGCTGCGTAGCTCGTCATGTTCGCTGACCACATTGCGCAGCACCTCCTTGGCGCCGCCATGTTCCCGCCAGATCCGTCGCACCAGATATTCTTCGGTGCGGTGATGGGTCTGGTCCGGATAGTCCAGGCTGTAGCGCAGGATGTCCTCGATGAGCTCGTAGTCCGGGCGGGCGCCGGTATCGAAGACCTTCAGCTCGCGTTCGAACGCCCGCAACAGCATGGCGAAATTTCCGTGATCGCGTTTCAGGCCGTCAAGAATATCACGCATGTCCATCTCCTCGCGTCCGTTGTGCCCCCATCCCCATTGCAAGCGATGGCCCGTTCTCGCGCGGACATACCGCCGTACATTGCCTGCTTTATCGGTCGAGGGCGTTCATCGTGCATTGATCCAGCGCAAACGGGCCGCACGAGGTTGCAATGCGCGGCGGTATCGACCATCTTCCGGCCGCAAACCGGAAGTCAGGAACCGACATGGCCGAGATCAGCATCACCGCCCCCATCGCCCCCGGCGAACTGATCGACAAGATCACCATTCTCGAGATCAAGTCGGAACGGATGACCGACGCGGCCAAGCTCCGCAATGTCCGGATCGAACTCGACACGCTGGCCGCGACCCGCGATGGCCATATCGAGCCGTCGGATGAAATGGCGCGCCTGACAGCCGAGCTGAAATCGATCAACGAGGAACTCTGGGTGATCGAGGACGATATCCGCGATTGCGAGCGCAACGGCGATTTCGGGCCGGAATTCATCCGGCTGGCGCGCGCCGTCTACGTCACCAACGACCGCCGCGCCGATGTGAAGAAGAAGATCAATCTCCTGCTCGGATCGACGATCGTCGAAGAGAAATCCTACGCCGCCTATTGACGCCCGCGCAGCGGCATCGGTTAATCCGTCCATGAACGCTGAAACGGGTACCGCCGCACGTCCAGCCGACCTCGCGAAACAGCCGCCGCATGTCAGGGCATTCGCCAAGGCCGCCGACGACCACAAGCAGGGTCGGGTCGATGCCGCGGTCGCCGGCTATTCCGAGGCCATCCGGCTGAAACCCGATTTTTCGGACGCGCTGAACAATCTCGGCGTTGCGTTGCGCGCCCAGGGCAAGTTCGAGGCGGCGATCTCCTCCTACAAGCGTTCGCTGGCGATCCGGCCGGACAATGCCGGCGCCTGGTCGAACATGGGCAATGCCTTGCGCGAAGTCGGCCGGCTGGAAGAAGCCTGCGCCGCGCAGCGCAAAGCGGTCGAACTCAAGGGCGATTCGCCGGAAGGCATCTACAATCTCGGCCTCGTGCTGCGCGACCTCGGACGCATCCGCGAGGCGATGGACTGCTTCAACCGCGCCATCGCCATGCGCGACAATTACTATGACTGCCTCTGGGACCGGGCGCTGACCTGGCTGCTGATCGGCGATTACAAGCGCGGCTTCGAGCATTACGAATGGCGCTGGAAGCTCGACCGCAGCCCGCCGCGGAAATTCGACATCCCGGTCTGGGACGGCCGTGATCTCGGCGGCAAGACCATCCTGCTGCATGCCGAGCAGGGCTACGGCGACATGATCGAATGGGCCCGTTTCGTGCCGCTGGTCAAGGCGCGCGGCGCCGGCAAGGTGATCGTCGAATGCCAGGCCGGCCTGCTGCGGCTGCTGGCCACCGTCGACGGGGTCGACGAGATGCTGATCAAGGCCCACAAGCCGCCGCCCTGCGACGTCTATTACCCGCTGCTCTCGCTGCCCAAGCTGTTTGGCGTCACCACGGAGACGCTGCCGAACAAGGTGCCCTATCTCGGCCCGCCGGAAGTCCACGGCCGCAAGCTGCCGGTGGTACCGGGCGCGAAGCTCAAGGTCGGCATCGTCTGGGCCGGCAAGACCACGCCGAAGGACCGTTCCTGCAGCCTCGAACATTTCCTGTCGATCATGGATGTGCCGGGCATCGCCTTCTACAGTTTCCAGAAGGGCGGCCGGAAGGACGACATCACGAAATACGGCGCCGAGACGATGATCGTCGATCTCGATCCGATGATCGAGGATTTCGCCGATTCCGCCGCCTTCATGGCGCAGCTCGACCTGGTCATTACCATCGATTCCGCCCCGGCCCATCTCGCCGGCGCGGTCGGGGCGCCGACCTGGTGCCTGCTGATCCACAACGCCGACTGGCGCTGGCTGCTCGACCGCGACGATTGCCCCTGGTATCCGACCATGCGGGTGTTCCGCCAGCCGAAGCCCGGCGACTGGAAGGGCGTCTGGGACAAGGTGACGCCGGCCTTCCACGAATGGGCCGCGGCCGAGATGGCGAAGCAGCGGGCGCGCTGACGCAACTGCCTCGTGGCTTGCCCCGTGGCTTGCCCGCCCCGGCCTGCGCGGGTACAAACGCAGCCCTTGCCAAAACCCCTCGCGAGACATGATCCAGCAACCGCGCGTCATCGGCTACATCAACTGGCTCGGCCTCTGGACGCTGTACCTGAAGGAAGTCCGCCGCTTCACCAGCGTCTATACCCAGACGCTGATGGCTCCGGTGGTGACCACGCTGCTGTTCCTGACGATCTTCTGGCTGGCGCTCGGCGGCGCGGTCCGGGAAGTGAACGGCGTGCCGTTCCTGTCTTTCCTCGCGCCCGGCCTGGTGATGATGGCGATTGCCCAGAACGCCTTCGCCAACACCTCCTCCTCCTTCGTCATCTCGAAGATCCAGGGCAATATCGTCGACGTGCTGATGCCGCCGATCGGCGCCGGCGAATTGCTGACCGGCTTCGCGCTTGGCGGCATGACCCGGGGCGTCTGCGTCGGCGCGGTGGTGATGCTGGCGATGATGTTCGTGGCGCCCATCGGCATCGACAACATCTTCCTGGTCCTGTTCCACGCCTTCGCCGCGTCGCTGCTGCTGTCGCTGCTCGGCATCCTCGGCGGTATCTGGGCGGACAAGTTCGACCATATCGCCGCGGTGACCAACTTCGTCATCACCCCGCTCAGCTTCCTCTCGGGTACCTTCTACTCGATCAACCGGCTGCCCGAGACCTTCCAGACCATCGCCCATTTCAACCCGTTCTTCTACATGATCGACGGCTTCCGGGCAGGCTTCATCGGCCAGGCGGATACCAACCCGCTGCTCGGCGTCGCGGTGATGGCCTGCGTCGATCTCGCGCTCTGGATGCTGCTGCTCCGGATGCTGCGCAGCGGCTACAAGCTCAAGGCCTAACCGGCCATGCAGGTGCGCAGCGTCGGGGCGGTCAACTGGCTGGGTGTCGCGACGCTGGTCCGCCGCGAGTTCCTGCGCATGGCCGACATCTACAAGATGACGCTGATTGCGCCGGCGGTGACCACCTTGCTGCTGATCGCCGTGTTCGGCCTGATCCTTGGCGAACTGCGCGAGGATATCGGCGGCTTTCCGGCATTGCTGTTCATCGCACCCGGCCTGATCGCCTTCTCGATGATGGAGCGGACCTTCGAGGATTCCTCGATATCCATCATGCATGACAAGATGGAAGGCATCATCGGCGACGTACTGACCCCGCCCCTCGGGCCCGGGGAACTGATCGCGGGATACCTGATTTCCGGCATCGCCAACGGTCTCGCCAACATGGCGATCGTCGGATTGGCGGTCTGGCTGTTCACACCGCTGACCGTCGCGGAACCGCTGCTGTTGCTGTTTTTCGCGCCGGCTGTGCTCGCCATGGTCTCCGGCATCGGCATGATCGTCGGCATCTTCTGCCGCAAATGGGACCAGTGGCAGGCCGTGGAGACCTTCGCCTTCATGCCGCTGACCTACCTGTCCGGCATGTTCTTCACCGCCGAGCGGCTGCCGGACTCGCTGCAATGGCTGATCGCGATCAACCCGTTCCATTACGCCATCGACGGCATCCGCGGGGCCTTCCTCGGCCGTTCCGAGGTCGAGCCCGTCATCGCCTTCACGGTGGTTGCCGGTACCGCCGCCGCCATCATCATTATCGTCTGGGCGATGTTCAGCCGGGGCTACCGGCTGAAGGACTAGGACGCGTCGCGAGGCGGTCGAGAAGACGTGCCAGCGACCGCGCCGCCGCCGCGTCGAGTTGCGCGCCGATGCTGGTTTCCAGGACCCCCCTGTAGACCGGCCACATGCGCCGCAGCAGGTTCCTGCCGCTACCGGTGATCCGGAGGTTCTGACCACGCCTGTCATCTTCGCAGGTCTCGCGTTCCAGGTACCCGGCCTTGGCAAGGCGGTCGATCAGACGGGAGATATTGTACTGCGGCAGCAGCATCTCCTCCTGTAGCCGGTAGGGTCGCATTCCTTCCTCACCGGCGCGGTTCAGTTCGAGCAACAGGTCGTACCAGGCCAGCGGCGGCAATCCGGACGCCTTGAAAGCCGCTTCCACCCTGCCGACCACATCTTCCGCGGTACGCACTATGCGCGCCCAGGCGAGAATGTGATCCTCCGTGAGCGGGCTGTTCTCTGGTTCCATTCCGGCAACCCATCAACTAGATGCAGGTGCATCAAGATTGACAGATCCGGAGCGGAAGTCAAATATATGCAAATGCATTTAGTTGACGAAGCCATACCAGAACCGGGAGCACTCATCCATGCCAGCCCTCACCCTCGTCAGTCACAAGCTCTGTCCCTACGTCCAGCGCGCAGCCATCTCGCTTGCCGAGAAACACGTGGCCTTCGCGCGGATCGATGTGGACCTGTCGAACAAACCGGACTGGTTCCGGGAGATCTCACCTCTCGGCAAGGTACCCCTGCTCAGGGTCGGATTGGCTGAGACGGAGGAGATCATCTTCGAATCCGCCGTGATCCTTGAATACCTGGAGGACACCCTCGGTAACCCGCTTCATCCCGCGGACCCGTTGATGCGCGCCCGGCACCGGGGCTGGATCGAGTTCGCCTCGGCCATGCTCAACGCCATCGGCCGGCTCTACAATGCCGAAACCGAAGCCCGGTTCTCGGAGGAGCTTGAAGCTCTCTCCGCCATGCTCGACCGGCTTGAGCGGGAACTCGGCCGGCACCCGGAAGGGCCACTCTTCGCGGGGGATCGCTTCTGTCTCGTGGATGCCGCCTTCGCCCCGGTCTTCCGGTATTTCGATACGTTCGAGGCGATGGCGGCGCTGTACCTGTTCGAGGGGGTGCCTTTGATATCCGCATGGCGCCGGCAACTCGCCACACGATCGTCAGTGAAAGCGGCCGTGAATCCGGACTACCCGACCCTGCTCACCGATTTCCTTCGTCGCCGGGAAACCCATATCAGCGGCCTGATAGCAGCGTGAGCGGCAAGCCTCAACGCATCTGCTCGGCGATGATGCCGAGCGCGATCGGACTGGCGATCTCCGGTGTCATGCCGGGTTTCAGGCGCCGGTCATAGAGGGTACGGACCAGCACCCGGTCGGTGTCGGTGAGCGAGAAGCGCACGATCTTGTCGTTGAAGATGCTCTCCGGCACGATATCGGAATCGTTCCGCAATCCGAGCGCCTGGGTGACTTCCTGGTAGATGCAGTGGCGGGTCTTTTCCGGCGTGTCGGTCGAGATATAGACTTTCGCAAAAGCGATAGAACCGTCATTCCGCCGCCCGGACAGGAACGCACAATTGGCGCGCTTCAGCGGAGTCGTTTCCCTGATTTCGGCGGTCGACATGAAGAAAATCTCGAAATTCGCCCGCTTGCCGCTCTTCTTCTGGGTCTGGAAGCCAAGCCCGGTCAGCTTGCCGAGCTCGTTCAGCAGACCGACCAGTTCCTTGTGGTGCTCCCTGCCGCCGCTGACATTGATGATCGGCGGCGACACCCATTTCGACAGCGCCGCCTCCTTGCCCGTGGTCTCCAGCATCAACGCGACGGCCTCGAAATGCTGCGCGGTCTTCTCGATATCCTCGAATTTGCCCGCATTGGCTGCCCCCGGCAGCACAAACGGTACAAGGAAAATCAGAAACGCGCGCAGCATCCGGGTCATCGTCTGTCTCCTTCGGCGCGGCTACTTCTTCCCGTAGCCGAGATAGTCGTTCTTGCCTTCATCGTAGAAGGCCTTGCGGCTGTAGCGTTCGAGAATGTCCGACGGCGGCACGACACCGTTCGGATCGACATCGTCGCGGAGATGGATCAGCGTGCGATAGATACCCTCCACCGCCGCTTTCCAGGTCGGATGACCGCGCAGGCAGATCCGCACGCCCCGTTCCGCCATTCCCTCGAGGTCGCCTTTCAGGTCGGCCGGAGCGCCGCCGAGGACCAGCGGCAGGCTGACCTCCGAGGCGACCGCGTCGAGATCGGCGGCGGACTTCAGCCCGACGATGAACAACCCGTCGACCCCGCAGGTCTCGAACGCCTTGAGGCGGGAAATCAGCTCGTCGGCTGAGCACAGACCCGCATGGGAACGCCCGAAGATGCAAAGCCCGGGATTGCGCCGCGCACCAACGGCGGCGCGGAGCTTGCCGGTCATCTCTTCCAGCGGAATGAGAGCCGGTACGCCGAGCGACGCATGCGGCGCCGGCAGCAGCGTATCCTCGATGGACAGCCCGGAAACGCCCGCCGCCTCCAGCTCGATGATGGTCCGTGCCACGTTCAGCGCATTGCCGTAGCCGTGGTCCGCGTCGACGCAGAGCGGCAGGTCGCTCGCCCGGCAGATGCGCCGGCATTGCTCGACGAACTCGGTCTGGGTCATCAGCGCGATGTCCGGATCACCCAGGATCACATAGGAGGCGATGGAACCGCCGAGCATGCCGAGTTCGAAACCGAGATCCTCGGCCATGCGAACTGACATCGGGTCGAAGACAGGCGCCGGATGCACGCAGCGGCTGCCGGAAAGAATGGACCGCAGCGATGTGCGGGCGGCGGAAAAGGACAAGCAGGTTCTCCCGGAAGTTGGTTTGATTCCCGGTGATTGAACCATTGCCGCCACCCGTGGGGCAAGCGGCGATCCGCATGCGTCAGGCCAGTCGTTCGACCCGGACGATCGACATGTCGTCGTGAAGGCTGCCGCCGTAGCGCCGGTAGAAGGCACTGACAAGATTGCCGAGGGCGGCTGCACTCTCGCTCTCGGTTTCGATCTGCCGGAACATTTTCATGAGCCCGGCTTCCTCCAGCGGCGGAAGGCGCTCGCTCTCCTCTTCGATCAGCACGTCGGAATAGAAGATGACCCCATCGCCAGGCCTGAACGGGATCGACCGGTCTTCGTAACGCGCTTTCGACGAAATGCCGAGCGGCAGACCGGAGGTATCGGCAAAGGCCAGTTCACCTCCCGGGGCAAGGGTGCCGAACAGCGGACTCGGCGCCCCGGCGGCGGCGTACTCGATCCGGTCCACCGCACAATCGACGATCGCCAGCAGCATGGTCGCGAACTGGCCGCGCGGCAGCATGTCGATCAATTCTGCATTGAGCAGTGCGAGGTACTCGCCCGGCGTTCGGTCGCCGATCGGATTGGCCTTGATCGTCGATTGCAAGCGGAAGGTATTGATTGCCGCGCCGACGCCATGCCCGGTGAAATCGGCGAGGCAGACACCGAAGCGGCCCTCGCCGAGCTTGAAGATATCCATCCAGTCGCCGCCGATTTCGGAGCAGGGCTGGAAATGCCAGTCGACCCGCACGTGGCCGGCCTGTTCGATCGACTCGACCTCCGCTCCGTCCGGCAACAGTTGCATCTGCATCCGGCGGGCGGCGGCGAGTTCGTCGGCAACGCGTTCCTGGAAGGCTTCGAGATGACGCATGGCGATCATGCGCTCGATCTGGTTGTAGACGCGCGATACCAGCAGTTCCTTGTCCACCGGTTTGACCACGTGAATGGTGGCCCCGGCCTTGAGGATGCGTATCCGCTCCTCCCTTGTGTCCAGGGCGGTCTGCACGATCACGGGAAGATCGGCGAATGCCGGACGGCTGCGGATTGCCGCCAGCACCTCGTAGCCATCCATCACCGGCATGTCGATATCGAGCACGACAAGGTCGGGAGAGGTTTCGATTATCTTCTCCAGCGCCACCTCGCCGTCGAAGGCGAAGCCGATATTCTCGAAACCGCCCTCGTTGAGATATTCCATCAGGATCTCGCAGGTGATCATCTCGTCATCGACCACGAGGATCTTGCTGCGCAGGACATCCTGCCGGGTGAGGCCCCGGATATTTCCCGGTTCATGGCTGGTGGCGGAGGCGAAGTCGGGCGTCGGCACGATCGGCATGTTCAGAATCTCACCAGGGTCCTGCGTCCACCGCGATCGATATGAACGGCCTTGGAGAGGCTTCGGACAATTTGCGAGCCTCTGCCGGAATAGCCCGAATTGCCAGACAGCTTTTCAGGGGAACCGGCGCCGGTGAACGCGTAGCCGTCTCCGTCATCGACGATTTCCGCTGTCCAGCCGGCGGACGTCAGCCAGAAACCGATGCCGACATGTTTCATGCCATAAGCCGGATCGGCAAGGCGGCTGGCGATATCCGAATTGAAGCGATCGATGTCATCCATCGACTCGAGCACCCTGGTCGGCAGGCCGAGATTGCCATGCACGATCGCATTCTGGACCAGTTCGTCGAGAACCGTCCGCGCGAGGCTGGCCTCCTCCCGGTCCGCTACCGCCAGCCGGGCCAGACCCGCCGTGATCGCCCCGGCCAGCATGCTGCCGAAGAGATCGGTGGAACGGATAGAGAAACAGATGAGATTGCATCCCGCGAGTCGCGGCAATCGGGAGAGCACAGGAACGCAGCACCCGCGTGTCGCGACTTGCAACAGCCCGCCGTATCCCTTGCGGAGGGTTTCTTCTACCATGTTGCAATCGGGGTGGCCGCACAGGACGACGGGCATTTCGGATGGCGCTGTTTCCTCGGGACGCCAGTCTGCAGGCAGGCCGTCTGGTTCCGCCGGACTGCCTTCGGCCAGGGCCGCGATTTCCGTCTCGATGACCTTCCGGATATCGGGAGATACATCGATGAACCGCGACCTGAGCACGACAGGGCCCAACCCGGTCCGACTAGTCGGAGATGGTCATGAGATCGCCGAACCTCGAGATATCGAGCATCTTCTTGACCTGTCCGCCTGCCTTGCCGACAGAGAAACTCTTGCCCGCGTCGCTCGCCGCATCGTTGATCAGCAGGATCATGCCGAGGCCCGCGGAATCGATGCTGCTCAGGCCGGACAGGTCGAGCGCGATGGAACGGTCGGCGGCGTTCTTGATCTCGCCGATCATCGTGCGGACTACCGAGCTGTCCGAGAACTTCAGATCGCCACGCAGGTTGAAGACGCATCCGCGGCTGTCTGACTTGATCGAGTATTCCATTTCATCTCTCCTTTAGACGGCGCCGGCAATCATGTCCTTCGCCCTCCGGCATTACCCGCAGAAACGCTTCCCATATAGACCGGACAGGCTGGACTGTGACAGTAGGTATTGTCCGCAAGTCACGGCAGAAATACCGCATACAGGCAGCATCGAACGAATCGACACGCGCAACTGAGGCGCACGTCAGTGTTCAGGCCTGGCGGGCGTCGATGATGCTGCGGCGCACGGCGCGGGTCCGGGTGAACAGGTCCTCGAGCGCATCCCCGTCGCGGCGGCGGATGGCGCGCTGCAGCGCCGTCAGGTCCTCGTTGAAGCGGCCGAGCACTTCCATCACCGCCTCGCGGTTGTTGAGGAAGATATCGCGCCACATCACCGGGTCCGAGGCGGCGATCCGGGTGAAATCACGGAAGCCGCTGGCGGAATAGCGGATGACTTCCTGCTGCAGGTCGCTGCCGAGATCGGTCGCCGTGCCGACGATGCAATAGGCGATGAGGTGCGGCAGGTGCGAGGTGATGGCGAGCACCTGGTCGTGATGACCGGGGGTCATGCGCTCGACCATGCTGCCGCTGCGCCGCCACATCTCCTCGATTTTCGTCACCGCATCGGGCTCGCTGCCTTCAAGCGGGGTGACGATCGCCCAGCGGTCCTGGAACAGTTCGAGGAAGCTGGCGTCCGGCCCGGAATGTTCGGTCCCCGCGATCGGGTGACCCGGCACCAGGTGCACACCCTCTTGCATGTTCGGCAGCAGGCTGTCGACGACCTTCGTCTTCACCGAACCGACATCCGTCAGGATCGACCCCGGCTTCATCACCGGGCAGATGATCTCGCCGATCGCCGCGTAGGTGCTGATCGGGGTACAGATGATGACGATATCGGCGTCGCGGACGGCCTCCGCCGGGTCCGCCGTCGCGCTGTCGCAGAGCCCGAGTTCGAGGGCCCGCGACCGGGTTTCCTCGTTGCGGGCGCAGGCGACGATCTCGCGCGCCATGCCGTGATGGCGGAGATTGCGCGCCAGCGACCCGCCGATCAGGCCGATGCCGATCAGCGCCGCCTTCTCGAACAGTACGGGCCCGCTCATGACGCGCCGGCTTCGGCGAACCGCTCGAGCACCGCCGCACAGGCTTCCATCTCGTCGGTCTGGCCGATCGAGATGCGCAGGCAATCCGGCAGGCCGTAGCCGCCCATACGCCGGACGATGATGCCGCTCGCCTTCAACGCCTCATCGGCGGCAAGCGCCGCGGCCTCGCCGGCGAAACGCACCAGCACGAAATTGCCGAGGCTGGGTGTTACCGAGATGCCGGGAAGCGCATCGAGCGTTTCCGAGAACCACGCCTTGCAGGTCTCGTTGTGCTGGCGGCTGCGTTCCAGGAAATCGGTATCCTCAAGCGCCGCCACCCCGGCCGCCTGTGCGGCGGACGCCGTGTTGAACGGTCCGCGCACGCGGTTCAGCACGTCGGCGATGGAGGGCGGGCAATAGGCCCAGCCGAGACGCAGCGCGCCGAGCCCGAAGATCTTCGAGAAGGTCCGGGTCATCACCACGTTGTCGTGGGTATCCACCAGTTCGGTACCCGGATCGTAATCGTTGCGGCTGACGAACTCGGCATAGGCCGCGTCGATCACCAGCAGCGTCCGGTCGGGCAGGCCGGCACGCAGGCGCGCGACTTCTTCCTTCGGCAGGTAGGTGCCGGTCGGGTTGTTCGGGTTGGCGAGGAACAGGATGCGGGTGCGATCGGTCACCGCCGCCAGCAGCGCATCGACATCCGCCGTCAGGTTGGTCTCCGGCGCCGTCACCGGAGTCGCGCCCACGGTATGGGCCGAGATCGGGTACATCAGGAAACCGTGCTGCGAGTAGAGCACCTCGTCATCCGGCCCGGCATAGGCGCGGCAGAGCAGCGAGATCAGCTCGTCGGAACCGTTGCCGCAGACGATGCGCGCGGCACCGAGGCCGAACGCCGCGCCGATGGCGTCGCGCAGCCGGTTGGCGCCGCCATCCGGGTAGCGGTGAATGCTGCCGGTTTCGGCCCGGTAGGCTTCCATCGCCTTCGGACTCGGCCCGAGCGCACCTTCGTTGGAACTGAGCTTGATGATGCGCGCCGCACCCGCCACGGCGGATTCGCCGCCGACATAGGGGCTGATCTTCATGATCCCGGGACGAGGGGTCAGCATGGTCATTCCTCTTCGCCAGGTGGCTGCGGCATGGCGAGCTGTTCCGACGACAGCGGCGTCGCGTAGCTGCCGATCTTGTAGATGTTGCCGACATACTGCCCGAGCTTGCCCTTGAAGGCATCCAGGTCGGGGGAATCCGAATCGAGGAAGCCCGACACGTCGATCAGCTTCAGCCAGCTTTCCGGGTCCGAATCGGCGCGCCACATGCCGAGGATCGATCCTTTCAGGCCGACATCGGACAGCGCGCTGTTGAGCCCGGAGCGGCTGATGCGTTCCGAGGTCTCGACCGCGATCATGGTGCGGTCGTCGCCGGTCGCGACCAGCGGCAGCTTGGCGATGGCGAAGGCTTCCGTCTCGCTGCGGCCGTTGCTCTGGCCGCCGAACGGCAGGCGGGCGAAGACCTTCGCCGTGCGGCGGGCGTCACCCAGCAGCAGCCGCCACCAGGGCCAGGCTTCTTCCTCGTCCGGCATCGGCAGGATACCGACCGACTGGGCGCCGTCGGACACCGCCTTGACCACGTCGCCGGTCGAGCGATAGGGCACCATCGGGGTGAAGCTGCCGAAATAGTCGCGGGCATGGTCCCAGGCGCCGGGCCGGTCTTCCGGCGCGAACACGGCCACCGAGAACGGTCCCTGCAGGCCGACGGTGGCGGAGAGCATCTCGCGCCACATCCGGATCATCACCTTCTTGGGGAAAACCCCGTCATGGCGTTCCACCAGCCGGCGCATGATCGCGGCTTCCCGCGCTGGCTGCAGCGGGATGGCGCCGGTGACGCCCTTGGAGCGTCCGACGCGGCGCACGACTTCCGCCCGACGCTGCAGCAGGTTCTGCAGATCGATGTCGATGGCGTCGATTTCCGCCCGCAAGGCGGCGAGGTCTTCTGGTTTGTCAGTCATGGCGATGATGTCCTGTTGCCGGGATCCCAGCGAGGGCCGCTATTTCTAGAGTGGCCGACGGGTCAAGGCAATCACTCCGGAGCGGGATCCCGGGCGTGATTGTCTCGACGTTGCTTCGCCGTGCTCGGCTGGCGCATCGGCAGCAGGCGGCGCCGCAGACTGGCCGGTTCCGCGTTGCCGGCATAGACCTGTTTCGTCGCCTCGACCATGATCACGCCGGCAAAGCTCGGCATGACCTGGCTGCCGATCCGCTCCCAGAGCGGCGCCGAACGCAGCAGCAACCGCCAGCGCCCGGGCGGCACGAACAGCGCGGTCCTGGATTGCATGGGCGTGAAGGTCATGTCGCGCAGCAGGCGCGAGAGCTGGGTTCGGGAATAGGGCGTTCCTTGTCCGAACGGGGTGCGCTCGAACCGCGCCCAGAGTCCGCGCCGGTTGGGGGCGACGACCAGCAGCCGGCCGTTGCCCGTCAGCACCCGCCAGCATTCGCGCAGCATGCGGCGAAGCTGTTCGGTGCATTCCAGCGAATGGACCAGCAGCAGCCGGTCGACGCTGAGATCGGCGAACGGCAGTTCCGCCTCGTCGACAAGCACGGTGAGGCCCGGTTCCTCCCGCGGCCAGTGGATCACCCCCTGCCCCGCCGGCATGACCGCCGCGACGCGGTCGGCCTGCTGCATGAACGGGCGCAGGAACGGGCTCGCGTAGCCGACACCGAGGACGGACAGGCCGGTGACGTCCGGCCAGATCTCGCGCAGTTTCCGGCGAAGAATATGCTGCGCCGCCTGGCCGAGATGCGACTGGTAGAACTCGTGCAGATCGACGACATCGCTGAACATGGCGGGAAGGCTATCAGAATGCTAGGCTCCGACAACTTTAACCGGAGGCGACGAGCGAACGATGGCGGAATTGCAGATCGAACAGATTCCCGTACTCAACGACAATTATGTCTACCTCGTGCGCGAACCCTCCTCCGGGCTCTGCGCCGTGGTCGATCCGGCGGTTTCCGGTCCCGTTCTGGACCGCGCCGATGCGCTCGGCTGGCAGATCACGCATATTCTCAACACCCACCATCACGGCGACCATGTCGGCGGCAACATGGAAATCAAGCAGGCGACCGGCTGCACCATCGTCGGTCCGCGCGCCGACCGGGACAGGATTCCCGGCATCGATATCGAGCTGGGCGACGGCGAACGCTGGATGTTCGGCGGCGAAGAAGCCGTGGTCTTCGACGTTCCCGGCCATACCCGCGGCCATATCTGCTACTGGTTCGCCGATTCCCGGGCATTGTTCATCGGCGACACCCTGTTCGCGCTCGGCTGCGGGCGATTGTTCGAGGGCAGCCCGGCACAGATGTGGGCATCCCTGTCCAAGCTCGGCGCCATGCCGGACGATACCCGGGTCTATTGCGCC
>JAVKCR010000270.1:0-7897 GCA_040222645.1 Rhodospirillales bacterium | reverse complement strand
CCGCCGGCGCGCAGGAACTGCGCATCGGCACCGCCAGCCAGGGCGGCGCGTTCTACCCGGTCGGCCAGGCCATAGCGACTCTGGTCACCAAGCATGGCGGTGGGCTGAGCATGGTCCCGGTGGTCACCCAGGGGTCGGTGCAGAACCCGCGGCTGGTGAACAGCGGTGAAGTCGACATCGCGATCACCAACAACAATCTCTCGGTGCTCGCCAACAAGGGCGCCGGTCCCTACGCGAAGGCCGGGCCGATGAACCTCCGTGGCGTCGGGTCGCTGCATTTCAGCATTCTGCACATGATGACCCTGGCGGATTCGGACATCGATACCGTCGCCGACCTCAAGGGCAAGCGCGTCGCGGTCGGTCCGGCCGGTGGTGGCACGATTCCCTTCCTCAACCAGGTCCTCGGACTCTACGGCCTGTCGATCGAGGACATCACGCCGAGCTTCCTCTCCTACAATGACGGTTTCAGCCAGCTGGCGGACGGCAATGTCGACGCTGCCTTCGCGCTGTCCGGCTACCCCGCGGGTGCGGTGATGCAGGCCCAGGCCAACAAGAAGCTGAAATTCATCCGCCTGTCCGACGACAAGATGACCGAAGCGCTGGCCAAGTACGTCAACTACAACAAGGTGGTCGTGCCGAAGGATGTCTACGGCACCGACAAGGACGGTGCGGTTCTCGGCGTCGCCAACATGCTGTTTGTCGATGCCAAGATGGACGAGGACGTGGTGTTCCGGATCACCAGGGCGATCTACGACCACATGGACGAATTCCGGGCTGCGAATGCGCTCGCCAAGCAGATCGACCCGGAAATGTCGAAGCAGCTCCGCATTCCGCTGCATCCCGGCGCGGCTAGGTACTTCGGTCAGTAATCAGCAGGTCGTCGCGATACGGGAGCTGACATGAACCCGACACTCTTCGACCGCCTGTCCCGGCAGGCGGTCGTCCTTGTTGCCTTTGCCATCGGCGCCTTTCACCTGGTGAACGTGTCGGGCCTGGTCGCATTGTCGACGCGCGACATCCGCATCTTCCATCTGCTGATGATGCTGACGCTGCTGTTCCTGGCGACGCCGACGCTGGCGCGCCTGGAACGCAGCACGCCCGACCGGCTGTTCCGGCTGGTGCTGGTCGCCGCCTCGGTCGGGAGTTGCGGCTACCTGATGACGCGCTGGCTCGACATCGCGATGTCCGGCGGCGAGACGGAACCTCTCGACGCCTGGGTCGGGCTTGTGGTGCTGGCCCTGATCCTCGAAGGGGCGCGTCGGGCCGTCGGCAAGGTGCTGGCGCTGATCTGCCTCGTTTTCTTCACCTATCCCTTCTACAGCCCCTACCTGCCCGGCGTGCTCGGCGGGCGCGGCTACAGCCTCGAGCGCGTGTCGGAGTTTCTGACCACGACCTCGCAGGGAGTGTTCGGGGTGCCGCTCGGCGTATCGGCGAGCTATATCATCCTGTTCGCGATCTACGGCGCATTCCTGAGCGCGTTCGGCGCCGGTGATTTCTTCTTCCGCATCGCCACCCGCCTGACCCGCGGCATGCGCGCGGCCGGCGCCAAGACCGCGGTGATCTTCTCCACCCTGCTCGGCATGATCTCGGGTTCGGCCGCCGGCAATGTCGCGGTCACCGGTACACTGACCATCCCGATGATGAAACGCGAAGGCTACAAGCCGGAGCAGGCCGGGGCCATCGAGGCGGTGGTCTCGACCGGCGGGCAGCTGATGCCGCCGGTGATGGGGGCGGGCGCCTTCATCATGGCGGAGATCGTCGGGCGGCCCTATGCCGACATCATGCAGGCGGCGCTTGTGCCGGCGCTGCTGTTCTTCCTCTCGGTTTTCTTCATGGTGCATCTGCAGGCGGTGAAGGCCGACCTCAAGCCGCTCACGATCGAGGACGATCTGAGCGAGAGCACGGCGATGATCCTCCTGCGCGGCAGCCGCTTCATCATCTCGTTCACGGTGCTGATCGCGATGATGCTGAACGGCTTCTCGCCCTTCAAGGCGTCGTTCTATTCCCTGATCGCGCTGGTCGCCCTCCATGTCGTCACCACCCGGCGGATCGATCTGACGCTGTTCCGCAATATCGCCACGGCGATCGCCGAGGGCGCGAAAAGCGTGGTGCCGATTGCTGCAGCCTGCGCCGCCGCCGGCATCATCGCCGGCACGCTGTCCGTCACCGGGCTGGGCTCGAAGATATCCGGGCTGATCGTCACCGCGTCGGGCGGGGTGCCGTTCTTCGCGCTGCTGCTGACCATGATCGCCGCGATCATTCTCGGCATGGGCCTGCCGACGACGGCGGCCTACCTGATTCTCGCCACCGTCGTCGCACCCGCACTCTCGGAAATCGGCGTACCGCTGCTGACTGCTCACATGTTCGTCTTCTTCTATGGTTGCGTATCGACCATCACGCCGCCGGTGGCGCTCGCCTCCTATGTCGCGGCGGGTATCGCCAAGGCGGACATCAACCGCGTCGGCTGGACCGCCTTCGCCTATGGCCTGGTCTGCTACGTGCTGCCCTTCATGTTCTTCTTCGGCCCGGCGCTGCTGCTGAACGGCAGCTGGCCGGAGATTGCCCTTGCCGCGGCGAGCGGCGGGGTCGGAGTGCTGGCGATCGCCGGTTTCGTGGTCGGCCAGCTCGATCGCCGGTTGGGCAATATCTCGCGCATCATGCTGCTGGCGGCCGGTCTTCTGTTGCTCATGCAGGGTTGGCCGAGCGACCTCGCCGGGCTGGCGCTGGTCGGCGCCGTGCTGGTGGTCGGTCGGGTTGCCGGCAGAACTACGGAAGGGTCCGCCTGAAGCGGACATCATCAAGAGGAGAGACAATGGGACGCAAGATCAGGCGGGTCGATAACGGTCACGACGAGAACGGGGTGGCCAAGGTCATCATGGATGGCGAGGCGACCTGCATCCTGCAGCGGCCGAACCGGCCCGGGGTGACGCTGACCAATCTCTGGCAGGCGGACAGGACACCCGCCGACATGGAACGCCATGACGACCCGGTCGAGGGGCCGCTGGTCCTGCATCCGCCGAAGAACGGTTCGGTCTTCCGTATCGTGCAGTTCGACCCGGAAGACCCGGAGGTTCTCAAGACCCTCGACGGCGCGGCGGCCTTCGCCGAGATGGGCGCCGGCGCCAACGTGGTGCAGGGCGCCCGTCATCCCTTCATGCACCGCACGGACTCGCTCGATTACGCGGTCATCCTGACCGGCGAGATCTACATGATGATGGACGAGGACGAGGTGCTGCTGAAGGCTGGCGACACCATCGTCCAGCAGGGCACCAACCATGCCTGGTCGAACCGCGGCACGGAACCCTGCCAGATCGCCTTCATCCTCTGCGATGCGGTGAAGAGGTAGACGAGGAGGTGCTCAGGCGTCCGGTGCGGTGATCACATACGGTTCGTCGAGCGGGTATTCCTCGAGGTTATTGCCCCCGCCGATGCGGTCGACGACCGCGAACAGGCCCGGCGCATGCAGCGGCGTCAGCACGCCATGCCAGGTGTTGCGGCGGTAATTGACGCCCTGACCCGGCAGGGTGACGAAGGCGACCGGACGGCCGGGCCGGCCGTTGTCGTCGGGCGCCACGGTGACGAGGAAGGGGTCGGCCGACATCGGGATGAAGGCCTGGCTGCCGAGCGGGTGGCGTTCCATCAGGTCGAGGCTGTAGGGGAAGGCCCGCGTCTCCGACTTGAACAGGCTGATGCCGGCGCGTCCGCCATCTTCCGTCGCGATTTCCGCCAGATCGTGGAACCGCCCGCACATGCCGCGATTGATGACGTAGTCGGGCTCACCCGCGATCTCGATCACGTCGCCGAAGGGGGCGAAAGCCTCCTTGGTCAGCAATACGGCCTGTATCGTCCGGTTCATTCGCCGCTCCCGAACAGGCGGAGCCGGCTGTTGCCGCCGTCGGGGAAGATGTTGAGGCGGACATGGGTGATCGCGCCGATGTCGTGGATATCGCCGCCGGAAATTTCATGCTCCGCGTCCGCCGAGAGCTTCTTCTGGTCGATGAGCGGTTCCCAGAACATCGCCGCGGTCACCACCGCACGGTCGAGGTCGCCCTTGAAATCGGAAAGGTCGGCGGCCTGGAGCGAGAAGGAATCAGGATAGTTGCCCTTGTAGAAGGCGGTGTCGATCACCGCGCGGCTGATGCGCCCGCGCGTGCCGAGCTTGACCACGATCCAGTCGAAGCCGGGCTCGCGCCGGCGCCGGGTCTCCCAGCCGTCGCCCATGTTGAGGCCACGGCCCGGCGCCAGCATGCGGTGGTAGGCGCCGTAATGGGCATCCGAGAACCCGACGATGCGGGCGCCGTTCAGCGCCGAGGCGAGGTCGATCTCGCCGCTCGCCTTCGGGTCGATCACCGGGTCGCCGAAGACCCGGAGCCGCGCGATCCCGCCATCGGGATAGATATGCACCCTGAGATGCGTCCAGATGGCGTCGCTGTCGCAGGCGAAGTAATGCTGCGCGCTCGGCCCCAATTGCTGCGTCGGCAGGATCTCTACCCAGGCGGCGTCGTCCGCCGGGTCGGCATCGGCGGCGATCGCCTCGATGCGGCAGGCCGGCGCGTAATTGCCGGTGAAATGGCGGGTGTCGACATCGAAACCGCGGATGCGGCCGCGAACGGCGAGCGCGATGACGGCGACGTCATGACCGCCATTGCGGCGACGTTTCGTCTCCCAGCCGTCCATGTACTTGCCGTTGTCGTCATAGGCATCCGGGTCGAAGACGGCGTCGGAATCCTGCAGCATCCGCTCCAGCGGCGCGAAGAACTCGTCGGTGGCACGTAACGCCCGCGCGCCGAGCCCGGCGGAGGCAAGGTTGATCGAGGTGCGGGTGAAGGCCGGAAGGGTGTCGTCGGTTTTCATCTTGTCGGTTTCCTGGGGGGTCAGTCCGGCAGCTTCTCGCGCAGGCGCAAGAGCGAGATGCGCTCGACCTGGCGGCAGGCTTCGGAGAATTCGGTGTCGCGGTCGTTGCCGATCCGCCGCTCGAAGGCGGCGAGGATGTCGGCTTTCTGCAGTCCCTTGACCGCGAGGATGAAGGGAAAGCCGAACTTCGTCACATAGGTGCTGTTCAGCTCCTCGAACCGGCGGCGCTCGCCATCGGTGAGCGCATCGAGCCCTGCGGAGGATTGCTCGTCGGTGGAATCGGCGGTCAGCCGCTTTGCCTGGGCGAGCTTTCCCGCGAGGTCCGGGTGCTTGTTGAGAACGCCGAGTCGCTCTTTCGCCGATGCGGACCGGAAAACCCGGGTCAGCAGGCTGTGCAGGCCGGTGGCCGTATCGTGCGCCGGGCCGCGTTCGAGATCGTAGGCACGTTCGGCGATCCAGCGGGAATGCTCGATGATGCCGCCGAAGCGCTCACAGAAATCCTCGCGGGAGAGCAGGCCCGGTCGGTGGTCATTGCGGACATAGGGGTGCACGGATTGCCAGTGCCGGGCGATGTCGAGGCGGGTGGCGAACCAGGCTCCGCCCTTCGCCTGCGCGTGGTCGAGGAAGCGCTTCAGCCCCTGGACGCGGCCCGGCCGGCCGACAAGGCGGCAATGCAGGCCGATCGACATCATCTTCGGCGCGCCCGCCATGCCTTCCTCGTGCAGCGCGTCGAAACTGTCGATCAGGTAGCTGGCGAACTGGTCGCCGGAATTGAAACCCTGCGGCGTCGCGAAGCGCATGTCGTTGGCGTCGAGGGTGTAGGGCACGATCAGCTGGCCGGATCCGTCCGTCCGGCGGTGCCAGTAGGGCAGGTCATCGGCATAAGAGTCCGCGACATAATCGAAGCCGCCTTCATCCGCCACCATGTCGACCGTGTTGACCGAGCATCGCCCGGTGTACCAGCCGCGCGGGCGTTCGCCGGTGACTTCCCGGTGCAGCCGGATCGCCGCTTCCATGTCGGCGCGTTCCTTCTCGAGCGGGTAGTCCTTGTACTCGATCCATTTCAGGCCGTGGCTGGCGATCTCCCAGCCGGCGCCCTGCATCGCGGCGACCTGCGACGGCGAGCGGGCGAGCGCGGTCGCGACCCCGTAGACCGTGACCGGGATGTTCATCGACGTGAACAGCCGGTGCAGCCGCCAGAAGCCGGCGCGCGCGCCGTATTCGTAGATCGATTCCATGTTCCAGTGGCGCTGGCCCGGCCAGGCCTGCGCGCCGACGATCTCGGAGAGAAAAGCCTCGGAGGCGGCATCGCCATGCAGGATGTTGTTCTCGCCGCCTTCCTCGTAATTGACGACGATCTGCACCGCGACCCGGGCGCCATCCGGCCATAGCGGATCCGGCGGTGTTGCGCCGTATCCCTGCATGTCGCGCGGATAGCCGTAGCTGCCTGATGTCATTTATGGAACTTCCCGACCGGTTCATTCGAAGATATATCAGAACAATCGAAGTGTTTTTCAAAAAATTCCGAAAAGACTTTCGCGCATCGAGAGGTTTCCATTGTTCCCGGATTCGCGGGTATGGTCGATGGATTAAACGGAGGTAAGGCATGGCGGCGGCAAAAGGCTATCTGACGACCCATGTGCTCGATACCGCGACCGGTATGCCGGCCGAGAACATGGAAATCGCCCTCTACCGCATCGCCGGGGGCGGCCGCCAGTTGATCCGCACCATGCGCACGAATGCGGACGGCCGTACCGACGGCCCGATCCTGCCGGCAGGTGAATTCGCGCCGGGGCTGTACGAGCTGGTTTTCCAGGCCGGGGCCTATCTCGATTCCATCGGTGCGGCCGGTACCGACCCGCGTTTCCTCGACGAGATCCCGATCCGGTTCGGGATTTCCGATCCGGAGGCCCACTACCACGTGCCGCTGCTGATCTCGCCCTTTGGCTATTCCACCTATCGCGGCAGCTGAAGGGGCGGGTCGCGCGGCATGGAACAGGTTTCGCGACAGCTTGCCGATCATGTTGCCCGCACCCGGTCCGCCGACCTGCCCGACGAGGTGCTGCATGCAGCCCGGCGGTCGCTGCTGAACGGTTTCGCGACCGCGCTTGCCGGTGCGCGCGATCCCGCGATCGACATCGCCTGGAACGTGCAGCGCCGCTTTGCCGGGCCGGGCGGTTGTGCGCTGATCGGGCGGGCGGAATGCGCCGACATGCTGTCGGCCGCCTGTATCAATGCGGCGGCGATGAACGTGCATGATTTCGACGACACGCATCTGCGCACGGTGATCCATCCGACCGCACCGGTGGCGCCCGCATTGCTGGCGCTGGCCGCGACGCGGGAGATCGGCGGCCGCGACTTTCTCGCCGCGCTGGCGCTCGGGATCGAGACCGCCTGCCGCATCGGCAACGCGGTTTCGCCCGGCCATTACGCGCGCGGCTGGCACATCACCGCGACCTGTGGCGTGTTCGGGGCGGCGGGGCGAATCCTCGTGCTTGATCCCGACCGCATGCTGAACGCGCTCGGGGCTGCCTCGGCGCAAGCCTCGGGCCTGGTCGAGACGCTCGGCTTCATGGCGAAAAGCATCGGCGTGGGCGCGGCTTGCCGCGGCGGGCTGATGGCGGCAATGCTGGCCGAGGAAGGGCTCGACGGCCCGCCGATGCCGCTGGAAGGCCCGCGCGGGTTCCTGACCGTCACCGGTGACGGGCCCGACCTTGCGGAAGTGTCCGGCGAACTGGGAAGCCGCTGGGAGGTGCTGCGCAACATCCACAAGCCCTATCCCTGCGGCATCGTGCTGAACGCGGTGATCGACGCCTGCCTGGAATTGCGCGCCCGGCCCGGTTTCCGGGCGGACGCGGTGCGGGGCGTCACCCTTCACGGCAACCCGCTGCTCGCCCAGCGTGCCGACCGGCCCGGCATCGCCACCGGCCGGGAAAGCCAGGTCTCGGCCCAGCATGCGGTGGCCGCAGCCCTGATCCGCGGCCGCGCCGGTCTGGAGGATTTCTCGGACGCCGCGGTCGACGACCCGGCCATCGCCGCCTTC
>JAVKCR010000269.1:0-5611 GCA_040222645.1 Rhodospirillales bacterium | reverse complement strand
GTCGCGTCCGCCATTGGCAGTTCATACATGTCGCCCTGGCGCAGCGACCAGTTGGATAACGGCGTGCGTTCGAGGTTCGAGCGGGCGACCGTGAGCATATCGCGCGACATGTCGACGCCGACCGCCCGGGTGCAGCGTTCGCCGAACAGGGCGATCATGCGGCCGGTGCCGGTGCCGACATCGAGGAGATCCTCCACCCCGTCGGCGGGCAACAGGTCGCCGATCGCCTCCTCCACCCGGAGGTCGCCGACATGCAGTTCGCGGATGCGGTCCCATTCGGGCGCCGCCTTGCGGAAATAATCCTCGGCGAGCGCCGCACGCTCGGCCTTGACCGCATCCAGCCGTTCACGATCGCGCCGGATCACCGGGTCATCCTCGGGCAGAAGACCGGTCAGGGATTGCGCAAGCGCTCCGGGGCCAAGCCCGCCGCTGCGCGGATGCTGGGCAAGGCGGTAATAGGCCCAGCTGCCTTCCCGGTGCCGCTCCAGCAGGCCGGCATCGCACAACACTTTCAGATGCCGCGAGACCCTCGGCTGACTTTGTCCGACGATCCGCACGAGATCGCTGACCGCGAGTTCGGAATCGGCACAAAGCGCCAGAAGCCGCAATCTGCTGGGTTCGGCGGAGGCCCGAAGGCCGGCGAGCAATTGTTCGAGCATGTGGCTGTCCAATAATTTGATGCTGATATAAACATATCTTTATATGTTCTACAAGAGCGATCCTTCCAAATGATAGTTACATTTGAGCAACACTGATGCCCCGTTGCATCGTCTATCAGCATTTTTGGTGTTGGCGTCGTTAACTACCCTGTGATACCTATCCCATGGTTCGCGTGTGGGGATTCGGCGCGGAACACACGGCGGATTCTCCGTATTGCGGACAAGATGTTGGGTTCGGCATGGCTGTGCGACGGGATGGGATTTCTATGAAGGCCTTGATTTCTAACAGGTTTGGCTGGATCAAAGGCTTGGCCCTCGTCGCCGCTCTTACCATCGCAGGATGTGCAACGCCACCGCCGGCCGACGACAAGGAAGCGATCGCTGAATACAACGAGATCAACGATCCGCTGGAGCCGACCAACCGGGCCATCTTCAAGGCAAACCTGTTCTTCGACGACGCCGTGCTGAAGCCGCTCGCGCAGGGTTACCGTTTCGTGTTGCCGGAACCGGCGCGCGACGGCATCCGAAACGCGCTCGACAATCTGCGCTCGCCGGTGGTGCTGCTGAACGACCTTTTGCAGGGCGAATGGGAACGGGCGTTCCAGACCGTGATGCGTTTCTGCATCAACACGACAGTGGGTATCGGCGGCCTGTTCGATGTGGCCAGCGACCTGGGCATCAAGGCCCATGACGAGGATTTCGGGCAGACCTTGGCAGTCTGGGGCGCCGGCGAAGGCCCGTTCCTGATGCTGCCGCTGTTCGGCCCGTCGAACATTCGCGATACGGTCGGCCTCGTTGTCGACAGCTTCTCGGACCCGTTCACCTACTACTTCCAGAACACCGGGTATGAGTGGGCGAACTACACGCGGACCGGCCTGACGGCGCTCGACAAGCGCTCGCGCAATATCGAGCTGCTCGACGAGCTTGAGAAGACCTCGCTCGATTTCTACTCTGCGCTGCGCAACCTCTACCGCCAGCGTCGTGCAGACGAGATCCGTAACGGGGTACCGGGCGCGAATACCACGGCTCCCGGCGTGTCATTCCAGTTCGACGACACCACGCCGAAGAACGAGACTCTCCTGAAGAACTAGGCAGATGGGCCATTTCCAAGCCAGGTCCCTCCTGATGCCTCGCCTGTTGGTCGTCGCATTTACGGTGATCGCCTGCGTCGTCACGACCCGCGCCGAATCAGCCACCCCGGAACAATTCATCAACGAGCTGGCCCAGCAGGCTATCGCCGTCAGTGCGCAGAACGCGCCGCAACAGCAGAAGGTCGAGCAGTTCCGCGCCCTGCTGAACCGCGGCTTCGACGTACCGCTCATCGGCAAGTTCGTGCTCGGCCGGTACTGGCCCAAGGCAACGGACGCGGAAAAGGCCGAGTACCTCAAGCTGTTCGAGGATTATATCGTCCGCTCCTATGCCAAGCGCTTCGAAGCCTACCAGGGCGAACAGCTGCAGGTCCTCGGTTCCCGACAGGACGCCAACGGCGCGCTGCTGGTCGGCACGGTGATGCAGCGACCCGGCGGCGGAGAACCGGTCCGAATCGAGTGGCAGGTGCAACCGGCCGGCGGCAGCTACAATGTCGTCGATGTCGTCGTCGAAGGTGTCAGCATGGGGGTTACCCAGCGATCGGAGTTCTCCTCCGTGATCCGGCGCGGCGGCGGCGATGTCGCCACCATCATCGATGCGCTGAAAAAGATCCTCGCCCAACTGCAATCCTGATTGCCCGGCATATCACGCAAGGCACTTGCACCGGTTTCCCTTGGCGTTCAATCTGAACATTGTTTTTTAACGGGCGGTGACATGGGGCGCAGATCGGATCATACGCGCGATGAATTGTACTTCATGGCGCTGGACGCCGCCGAAGCCATCATTCGCGACGACGGCTTTCCGGCGCTGACCGCCCGGAAGGTGGCGAGCCGCATCGGCTACGCGCCCGGTACGCTCTACAACATCTTCCGTAATCAGGACGAGCTGATCCTGCATCTCAATGCCCGTACGCTGGAGCGTCTTGATGCAGAACTGAGGGCCGTTCCGGTTACCGGCAGGCCGGAAGCCGACCTTGCGGCGCTGACCACGGCCTATGTCCGTTTCATCGCCGGCAATGCCACGCTCTGGCAGGTGCTGTTCGACCATCGCCTGGCCGGGGGCGAGGATCTCCCGGCATGGTACCAGGCGCAGGTCGAGCAGATGATGGCGCTTGTCGAGAATGCTCTCGCCCCCCTGTTTCCCATGGCGGGCAATGCGTCCGGGCGCGATGCGGCCCGGCTGTTCTGGAGCGCCATTCACGGCGTCTGCTCGCTGGCCATCGGCGGCAAGCTCGGCATCGTCACCTCGATGCCCCTGGACGAGGCTGTGGCGCGCCTCACCGCCATCCTGCTTGCCGGCATGCGGTCAGAGAACTAACGGAATAGAGAACCGGGCCGTTCGGCGACCGGTATCAGGCGGCGGACTTGTCCCCGCCGCCGTCGCCGCCGACCCCGCGGGTCGCTTCCGCCGCGCGGCGGACGACCTGCATGGCCTGGGTGTTGCGTTTCAGATCCTCGACCTGCCGCTGCAGGCTTGCGATCTGGTGCTGGCGGTCGCGGGCCTGGGCACGCCATCGGTGGCCGCCGAGCCAGATCAGCACGCCCCCGATCATGAAGCCGCCAACGAAGGCGAGCAGGATCGGCGCGAAGATCGGCACGCCCACCAGTTCGAACGGCAGGGGCCAGAGAAGCAGATCGATCTCGGCACGGTTCGAAAGCGCGAACAGCAGGACGAGCAGTCCGATCGGGGCTGCAAACAGCCAGTAGATGTAGCGCTTCATCGAACCTCGTCGGTGCTTGCGCGCCGGACTGTCAGTCGCTGTTCAGTCGTTCGCGCAGTTGTTTGCCGGTCTTGAAGAACGGTACCGCCTTCGCCTCGACCTTCACGGCGTCGCCGGTCCGGGGATTGCGTCCGACACGGGCATCCCGGCGTTTCACGGAAAATGCGCCGAACCCGCGCAGTTCAACCCGGTCTCCACGAGACAGCGCGTCGCCGATCTCGTCGAAAATCGTCGTCACGATGCGTTCCACATCGCGGTGGTAGAGATGCGGATTGCGTTCCGCGAGCCTCGCCACCAGCTCGGATTTCGTCATCTCCCTCTTCTCCCCCGACGCGCCCGGTTTCCGGACGCTTTATCCGCGCAGCAACTGCCCGGTAAATTCAACGGTGTAGAGGGTGCCAAACGGAAAGAAGACCGTCAAGGCGAAGGGCCGCCGGACCGCCGTTATCGCCGATTGCGGCGGATATCATCTTTTCGACGATGCTATCGTCTTCATCCGGCGTTATGTCGGAAACCGGCAGCGATGCCGCGACCTCGCGCGCGCTCTCAAGCCAGGCCCGGGCTTCCTCGATGCCGCCGATCTCGTCGATCATGCCGGCGGCGTGCGCCTGGCGACCGGTGAAGATACGCCCGTCCGCCAGCCGGCCGGCGGTGGCGGGCTCGATCCCGCGGCGGTCGATGAACATCTCGAGGAAGGCCCCGTACATGTTGTTGACCACCGCCTGGGTCGCCAGCCGGACTTCCGGCGTGACCGTCTCGAGCGGGTTGGGGGTCGCCTTGAGCGCAGAGCTCTTGAAGGATTCGGGGCGGATGCCGAGCTTGTCGAGCAGGCCGGTCACGTCGGCGGTCTGCATGATCACGCCGATGGAGCCGGTGATGGTGCCGTCGCGGGCGAAGATGCGGTCGGCGCCGAGCGCCGTCATGTAGCCGCCGGAGGCGGCAACGCCGCGCATCACGGCGACGACCGGCTTCTTCTCCGCCACCTTGCGCAGTGCGAGATAGAGCGTCTCGCCGCCGATATAGGTGCCGCCGGGACTGTCGATGATGACGACCAGCGCGCGGGCGCGCTCATCCTCACCGACCGCCTTGAGGGCGTCGAGGCGGTCGCGGTCGTCCACGATGATTCCGGAAATGTCGAGTTCGGCGACGTAATCGCCGAGCGGCAGGCCTGCCTGGTTAAAACGCCAGACCAGGCTCAGTGCCAAGGCGACCAGGGCAACGGCGCCAAGCACCCGCCAGACTATGAGCTGGCGCTTGAGCCGCCGCCGGTCGAACAGGACATCCGGGTCAAGCGCCATGGGGCCGGACCACGGATGTCACTGTCGGTGCCTTTGCAGGCCTCAGCTGTCGCCCTTTCCGCCTTCCTGCTTCTCGCGCAGGGCGGCACCGAGGATATCGCCGAGCGAGGCGCCGGAATCGGACGAGCCGTAATCGGCCATCGCCTTCTTCTCTTCCTCGACTTCACGCTGCTTGATCGACAGCGTGAGCTTGCGGGTGGCCTTGTCGATCTGGGTGATCTTCGCGTCGACCTTCTCGCCCGCGGCGAAACGGTCCGGGCGCTGCTCGGAACGGTCGCGGGAAAGATCGGACTTGCGGATGTAACCCGGGATCGAATCGTTGACGAGGACTTCGATGCCGTTGTCCTGGACCGAGGTCACGGTGCAGGTGACGACCGCGCCCTTGCGGACGCCGTCCATGGCGCTTTCGAACGGATCGCTCTCGAGCTGCTTGATGCCGAGGCTGATGCGTTCCGTCTCGACATCGACGTCGAGAACCTTCGCCTTGACCATGTCACCCTTCTTGAAGCCTTCGAGAGCTTCCTCGCCGGTGGCGTCCCAACGGATGTCCGAGGTGTGGACCATGCCGTCGATTTCGCCGGCCAGACCCACGAACAGACCGAACTCGGTGATGTTCTTGATCTCGCCTTCGATCTCGGTGCCGGCCGGGAACTTCTCCGCGAAGTCGTCCCACGGATTCGACATGGTCTGCTTCAGGCCGAGGCTGATGCGGCGCTTCTGCGGATCGACGTCGAGGACCATGACTTCCACTTCCTGCGAGGTGGAGACGATCTTGCCCGGATGGACGTTCTTCTTGGTCCAGCTCATCTCGGAGACATGAACCAGGCCTTCGACGCCCGGCTCGA
>JAVKCR010000268.1:0-3247 GCA_040222645.1 Rhodospirillales bacterium | reverse complement strand
GCCCCGCCGCGCCCCATGCCGGCCCGCGCGCGGAGGTGCCGGGCGGCTTACCGAGGAGCGATGCCAACATCGGAACGCGCATCGACAAGTTCAGCGGGGAACTGCTCGATTTCGCCGACATGCTGGCGCGCCGGAACGGCGCCTGAGGCGCTTCGGACTACTCGATTTTTCGGGGAAAATGGCGGGAGTGACGGGGCTCGAACCCGCGACCTCCGGCGTGACAGGCCGGCGCTCTAACCAACTGAGCTACACCCCCGCGCGAGGACGCGTTTAGTAAGTCATGGCCCGAACACTGTCAAGCGGACCATGAGCGGAAAAAGCGTCTGAACGGAAAGAATTCTTCACGTCGGCAGGCGGCTGCGCAGCGATGTCCATCCCGCCTCCCGGGGTCACAGGAACCTTTCGATCGAGAACGGCGCCGGATCGAAGGCCGGCGCCTCCCGTCCGGCGACCAGGTCGGCAATCAGCCGGCCCGTCGGCGCCGCACCGGTAAGTCCGAGATGGCCATGGCCGAAGGCATAATACATGCCCTGGACCCGCGGCGAGGGTCCGATCACCGGCAGGCTGTCGGAGGTGGCCGGCCGTCGGCCCATCCATTCGGTCGATCCTTCGAGGTTCACGCCGGTCGCCATCTCCCGCATCATCCAGCGCAGCAACTCGGTACGCTTCGGGTCGGGCGGTGCGTCGAGGCCGCCGAACTCGGCGGTGCCCGCAAGCCGCAGGCCCATGCGCATCGGCGTCATCACCACCTTCTTCTCGGACCAGGTCGCGGGCACCTTCATGTCGGTACCGTGGTTCGGCGCGGTGACATGGTAGCCACGCTCGGCTTCCAGCAGCACGTGATCTTCCACCATCTCGGCGATCCTGCCGGACCAGGCGCCCGCGGCGACCACCAGCACGTCGAGGTCCAGCGGACCGGCATCGGTCTCGATGCCGGCGATCCGCGGGCCGTCATGACGCAATCCCGTCAGGCGCGAGGCATTGATGGTGCCACCGTCGCGCACGAAGCCTTCCGCGAGGTTCTTCACCACCGCTTCCGGATCGAAGGTCATGCCGTGATCGGGGCAGAAGATGCCCGCCTTGAAGCGCGCCGACAGTGCCGGCTCGATCTCGCGGAGCTGGTTCTCGTCGAGATAGTCCATGGTGAAGCCGAACGACGCCCGCTTGTCGAAGCCGCCGCGGTCGGCATCGCGGTTGGCGACGCTCTCGTAGGCGTAGAGCATGCCGCGCTTGTCGACGAGCCCTGCTCCGCCGGAATGCTGCAGCAGCCCCAGCATGTCGTCGTAGCCGGACCGGTAGGCCGACGCGAGCGCCACCGCGCATTTGTCGGCCCAGTCCGGCGAGGCGGAACGGATGAAGTCGGCAAGCCACGGCACCATCCGCGGCAGGTAGCTGTAGCGCAGTGCCAGCGGGCCGGTCGGGTCCATCAGCCATTTCGGGACCTTCTTGAGCACCCCGATCGAGGCATTCGGCAGAATCGAGCTGGTGGAGAAGCTGCCGGCATTGCCGAAAGAGCAATTCTCGCCGGGCGGCACCGGATCGACGATGGTGACGCGATGACCGTCGCGCTGCAGGTAGCGCGCCGCGCACAAGCCCACCACGCCGGCGCCGACTACGCCGACCGTTCGACGGTCCGTCATTCCATGATCTCCCCTAGTGTCTGGACAAGAAGCCGCGCCGCCCGTTCCACGTCACGGCGCGATACATCGATATGGGTCACGGCGCGCACCACCGTGTCGGAAAAGGGGCAGAGCAGCACGCCGATGGCCGACAGCCGGTCCGCAAGCACCTGCCCCTGCCCGTTCGCCACCTCGAAGATGACGATATTGGTCTCTACCGTCGCCGGATCGATTCTCACATGCGGCGATTGCGCGATCAACCGCGCGAACTGGCGGGCGTTCTCGTGATCCTCGGCCAGCCTCTCGACATGGTGATCGAGCGCATGGATGCCGGCGGCCGCAATGATGCCGGACTGGCGCATGGCGCCGCCGAACTGGTGTTTCCAGCGCCAGGCCTCATCGATGAAGTCCCGGCTGCCGGCCAGTACCGCGCCGACGGGACATCCGAGACCCTTCGACAGGTCGAACCAGACCGAATCGGTCACGGCGGCGTAGTCCGCGGCGCTGACCCCGGACGCCACGACAGCGTTCAGCAGGCGGGCGCCATCCATATGCACGGCAAGCCCGGCCTCGCGGGCTGCGGCGGCAACCGAGCGGATGGTGTCGAGCGGCCAGACCGCGCCACCGCCGAGGTTGGCCGTCTGCTCGATCGAGACCAGGCGGCTGCGCGGCGCATGGTAGCCGCCGCCCCGAACCGCGCCGCGCACCGCGTCGGCGGTGAATATCCCGCGCTTTCCCCTCACGGGCCGCAGGCTGACCCCGGACAGCGCGGCCGCGCCCCCGGCCTCGAAATGGATGGGATGCGCCGTCTCCTCGAGGATGACCTCGTCACCCTGCCGGCAATGCACCCGCATGGATATGGCGTTGCACATGGTTCCCGACGGCAGGAAGACGGCGGCCTCCTTGCCGAGCAATTCCGCCACCATGTCGCAGAGCCGGTTGGTCGTCGGATCGGCGCGCATCTGCTCGTCGCCGACATCCGCTTCCGCCATCGCCTGCCGCATCGCGGCGGTCGGACGGGAATGGGTATCGCTGAAGAGATCAATCGGCAGGTCGGCCATCGGCGGCTCCGGTCGGGGATTGCGGATTGTCACCGTTGCGGCAGATCGGTCAAGCCGTGCTTCTCGGCGGGTTCTGTTGCCGTGAATGCATAAAAAGCCTACAATTCCTGCATGGCACTGGAACCGGTATCTTTTTCGCGGGTCGAAAACCGCAGGGCCGATCATGCCGCGGCACTGCAGTCCATCGAGAATGCCCGCTTCAACGCCGATCTCGCGGCGCGCGAACTCGTCGAGTCACGCGCGGCGGCGCGCGAAGCCGGCTTCGAACGGCCGATTCCTCTCGAATCCCCGCAACTCAGCACCGACGCCATCCTCACGCTGCAGGACGAGGGTGAAGGGCTGACCGTCGACCTCGCCGAGATCGCTGACGATATCGCGACAGAGACAGTCCTCGACAGGCGTGCGGCCGAAGCCCGGTTCCTCCAGGAAGAACTGGCCGACGACGCCGCCTTCCAGGCTGCGGTTGCCAACGGGGTCGCGGCGCGCGATTCCGCCAGCCGGATCGACCCGGCCGTGGCCGCAGGCTCCGCCGCGGCGGCCGACCAGCGAGCCGAGGGACTGCCTGGT
>JAVKCR010000267.1:0-6325 GCA_040222645.1 Rhodospirillales bacterium | reverse complement strand
GTCCGTCCGGCGAGGACGGCGGGGACGTTGGCCAGCATCATGCCGAGCGTGGTGCCGGCGGTGACCATCAGGAGGTCGTCGAAGCGGGCAGCCAGCGCCACGGTGGCGATCTGGGTCTTGTCGCCGATCTCGACCAGGAAGAAGGCGACCGTCGTGGTGATGAAGGGGCCGAAACGGCTTCTCGGTGCGCCGTCCTCGTCCTCCTTGTCGGGGACCATGATCCAGGCGGCCATGGCGAGGAACGAGAGTCCGAGCGCCCAGCGCAGCAGATCGGGACCGAGCCAGTCGGCGACGATGACCCCGAACCAGGCAGCGAGACCATGGTTGGCGAGCGTGGCGACGAGAATGCCCGCGATGATCGGGAGCGGCTTGCGAAACCGGGCGGCGAGCACCAGCGCCAGCAATTGCGTCTTGTCGCCGATTTCCGCGATGGCGACGGCGCCGGTGGAGACGAGGAAGGCTTCCATGCAAATTCCGGGCGGGGGCGGGCGGACATGACCGATGGCATCGCCGCCCCGCCCGGGCCCCCGGGAAAGCGGTCGAAGCCAAAGGTCTCGCCAGGCAATCTGCCGGATACGCCATGGATTCCGTGGGAACCCAAGTCTGTTGACGCATCCCCCTCTGAAGGCGAGGGCGGCTACTCCCCAATGACGATGTGGTCTTTAGCGCCGGATATCCGCGCTGGCAAGCCGGGTCAGTCGAACCGGCCTTCCCGTTCATAGCGCTGGTATTCCTGCTGCGACAGCAGGCGCCGAGCCGCAGATCGCGCCAGCTTGCAGGGACGCACGTCGAAAGCACGCGGCCCCCAACCGAGCCCGGGATACTTGTCGAGCGCTCCGTGGTCGACGCGGAAGGCGACGATATCGCCGTTCTGCGTGCGGAAGTCGAGCGAGCCGCGGTCGATGAGGTAACGTTCCTGTATCCCGAAGGTGGTGTGCACGAAGCCGTCGATGTTCTGGACGGCGCGGCCGCTTTCATAGGCGTCGCCGATCGTCCCGAGCCTGGCAATGCCGTAGAGCGCGCCGCAATTCTCCGGCTCGGTGACGATGGCGCAGCCGGCAAGAAGGACGGGCAACAGCAACGCTGAGACGGTGGCGCGCACCGCGCTAGTTCCCCTTCGCCTCGATCTCGCGCACCCGCTTCTCGGCCTCCTCGGCCTTCTCGACCTCGCCGAGCACGCGCCAGGAGCGGGCAAGCCGTTTCCAGCCCTCGAGATCGTCCGGATCGTCTTCCAGCCGGGCGGCAAGCCCCTCGACCATGGAACGGATCATCGCCTGGCGGTCTTCCGGCGCCATCTCGCTGGCGGCGTCCATCTGTTCCCGGGTGGGGCCGCGCGGCGCCTCGGCGGCCGGGGGCGGTGCTGCCTGCAGGCGGGCGATCTCGGCTTCCGCCTGCTGCCGTTTTTCCGTCTCGCCGAGTACTTCCCAGGCGCGGGCCAGCCGTTGCCAGCCGGCGAGATCGTCCGGGTTTTCCTTCAGGCGCGCCTCCAGCCCTTCGACCATGGTGCGGATCATCTCCATCCGCTCCTCGGGCGTCATGTTCCGGGCGGCTTCCATCTGCTCGCGGGTCGGCCCGCTCTCAGCGGTCAGGTCGTCCGGCAGCGGCACACCGCTGTTCGCCGCCAGCTTGCGCATCTGGTCCTCGATGAAGGGCAGCCATTCCGCATCCGGCGGCGCACCGCGCGCCATCGCGGCCCAGCGCTGCATGGCATCGGCCGCCATGCCCTGCTGCGCCGCGGCGAGCCCGACATAATAGCCGGCGGCGGGGTGACCGGGATCGAGCGCCAGCACGCTGTTGTAGAGCGCGAGCGCCTCGTCGCCGACGCGGCCGTTGTCGATGATCACCAGCGTCTCGCCGAGATCGGTCATCAGCGCGACATTGTCCGGCGAAAGTTCGAGCGCGCGGCGATAGGCAGGCACGGCCTCCGTATTGCGTTCGAGCGCGGCAAGCGAGCGGGCGAGCAATGTCCAGCCGAGCGGGTCGTCGGGGTTCTCCAGCAGCCGGTCGCGAAGCTTGGCGATGGCGACATCGAATTCCTCGGCCGAGGTGGCGCCGGCGGATTGCGCCGCTGCATCGCGCCGTTCGGCGATCGGCAGGGAGGGGACATCCGGGCTGCCGATGGCGAAGTAGAGGCCGAAGGCGCCTGCCGGCAAGGCAAGCCCGACGGCAACGGCGCTGACGATCGCCGGCCGGCGCGGGGTGGCGGCAATCTTCTGCCGGGCGGCATCGGCGGCAAGAATGCGCCGCTTGATCTCGGTGCGCGCGGCATCGGCCTGTTCGGGCGACAGGATGCCGCGGGCGAGATCGCGGTCCACCTCCCCCAACTGGTCGCGGAAGATCGCAAGATCGTATTCCGCCCGGTCGATACCGCGCCGGGTGGGGCGGACGAGCGGCAGCGCGATCATCGCGGTGACGATCAGCGTCATCAGGATGGCGGCGATCCAGAGCATCATGTCAGCCACGCTCCCGTTCATCATCGCCGTAGCCCGCAAGGGCGGCGGCAACGCGCGCCTCCTCCTCCGGGGTCAGCGGGGCGGGAGCAACGGTTTCACCGTTCTTCCGGCGCAGCCGCCAGGCGAGACCACCGATGCCGAGCAGCAGGATCATGCCGGGGCCGGCCCAGAGCAGGATGGTGCCGGTCTTCATCGGCGGGTTCAGCAGCACGTAATCGCCGTAGCGCGCGACGACGAAATCGAGCACTTCCGTATCGCTGTCGCCCGCCACCAGGCGCTCGCGCACCAGCACCCTGAGGTCGCGCGCGAGATCGGCATTGGAATCGTCGATCGACTGGTTCTGGCAGACCAGGCAGCGCAGTTCCTTGGATATCTCCCGGGCACGGGCTTCCAGCGCCGGGTCCTTCAGCACCTCGTCGGGCATCACGGCGACGGCGGGCGTCGCCATGAGAAGCGCCAGAGCGAGTGAAACGGCACGGATCATTGCTTCAGCGCCTCTATGGCCGGGATGATTGTCTTCGCCACATGTTCCCGGGTCAGCGGCCCGACATGCTTGGCCCGGATCACGCCCTCGCCGTCGATGACGAAGGTTTCCGGCACGCCGTAGACGCCGAAATCGATGCCGACCCGGCCGTCCGCATCCGCACCGATGCGGTCGTAGGGATCACCGAGCTCGGCGAGCCAGCGGCGCGCGTCGGCGGGCTTGTCCTTGTAGTTCAGGCCGACGACCTCGATATCGTCGCGCTGCGCGAGCTCGGTCACCACCGGATGTTCCGCCCGGCAGGGCACGCACCAGGAAGCGAAGACGTTGAGCACGGTGATCTTGCCCGTGAAGTCGCCATTCGCCAGCCCCGGCTTGTCATGCCCCTCGACCGGGGCGAGATCGAAGCCGGGCGCCGGCTTGCCGATCAGCGCCGAGGGCACCAGCGAAGCATCCTTGCCGAGCTGGAAGAAGAAGGCGGCGCCGAGGGCGGCCATCACCAGGGCCGGAATGAAATAGAGGAGCTTGCGCATCTATTCGGCCGGTTGCGGCGCGGGCGTCGGGCTGCCCTGCCGGCGCTGCGGCGCACCGATGCGCAGCCGCCTGTCGGACAGCGAGGCAAGCCCGCCCGCCACCATGAACAGGCAGCCGGCCCATATCCACGGCACCAGCGGGTTGAAATAGAGCCGGGTCACCCACTTGCCGTCCGGCGTCGCGTCGCCGATGACGGCGTAGAGGTCGCCGAGGAAGGTGGTGCGGATCGCGGCTTCCGTGGTCTCGTTCTGCTCGACCGGGAAGAAGCGTTTCTCCGGGGTGAGGATGGCGAACTCCTCGCCGTCCTGGGTCACGAGGAACGTGCCGCGCTGGTACTGGTAGTTCGGGCCCTGGCCGCGGGTGACGCCAGTCAGGGTGAACTCGTAGCCCGCGACCTCGACGGAATCGCCGACATTCAGCGCCTGGATCTTCTCCACCGTCCAGGCCGACGAGCCGGTGACGCCGGCGACGAGGATCGCCATGCCGGCATGGCCGAGCAGCAGGCCCCAGGCCGCGCGCGGCAGGCCGGCCATGCGGCGCAGACTCTCTGTGAATGGCGTGCGGAACAGCCGGATGCGTTCGGCGAACTCGACCAGCGTGCCGGTGAACAGCCAGGCCGCCACCGCGATCCCGAGCAGTGCCAGCGGCGGGCCGTCGCTCTGGGCCCAGAAGGTGACCCCGATGGCGGCGAGCATGGCCAGCCCGGCGAGCTTGAGGCGGCCAAGCGCACCCATGATATCGCCGCGCTTCCAGCCCATCAGCGGGCCTGCCGCCATGGCGACGATCAGCGGCACCATCAACGGCACGAAGGTGGCGTTGAAGAAGGGCGGTCCGACGGAAACCTTGTCGCCGGTGGTGACCTCGAGGAACAGCGGGTAGAGCGTGCCGAGCAGCACCGTCGCCAGCGCGGTCGAGAGCAGCAGGTTGTTGAGCACCAGCGCGCCCTCGCGGCTGACCGGCGCGAACAGGCCGCCGCCCTTCATCGACGGCGCCCGGATCGCGAAGAGCGTCAGCGAGCCGCCGGTCACCGCCAGCAGGAAGAGCAGGATATAGAGCCCGCGTGCCGGGTCGGTGGCGAAGGCATGCACCGAGGTGAGGACGCCCGAGCGCACCAGGAAGGTGCCGAGCAGGCTGAAGGAGAAGGCGATGATGGCGAGCAGCACGGTCCAGGTCTTCAGCGCGTCGCGCTTCTCCACCACGATGGCCGAATGCAGCAGCGCTGTCGCCGCCAGCCAGGGCATGAAGGAGGCGTTCTCCACCGGGTCCCAGAACCACCAGCCGCCCCAGCCCAACTCGTAATAGGCCCACCAGCTGCCGAGCCCGATACCCAGCGTCAGCGCCGACCAGGCGGCCAGCGTCCAGGGCCGCACCCAGCGCGCCCAGGCGGCATCCACCTTGCCCTCGATCAGGGCGGCGATGGCGAAGCAGAAGGTCACCGACAGCCCGACATAGCCGAGATAGAGCATCGGCGGATGGAAGGCGAGGCCGGGGTCCTGCAACAGCGGGTTGAGCCCGCGCCCGTCCGCCGGCGGCGGCACCACCCGGTCGAAGGGGTTCGAGGTGAGCAGGATGAACAGCAGGAAGCCGAAGGCGATGGCGCCCTGCACACCCAGCACGCGGGCGCGCAGCCCCGGCGGCAGGTTACGCCCGGCGATCGCCACCGCGGCGCCGAACAGCGACAGCATGAGCACCCAGAGCAGCATCGAGCCCTCATGGTTGCCCCAGACACCGGAGATCTTGTAGAGCAGCGGCTTGGCGGTATGCGAGTTGGCGACGACGTTGGAGACCGTGAAGTCGGAGACCACGAACGCCCAGGTCAGCGCCCCGAAGGCAAAGGCCGAGAGCAGGAACATGGCGATGGCCGCGGGGCGCGCCGCCATCATCCAGGCCGCGTCGCCGCGCGCGGTGCCGACGAGGCCGGCATAGCACATCACGGCGGAGACGATCAGCGCCAGCGCCAGCGCGAAGTTCCCAAGTTCGGCGATCATTTCGGCGCTTCCTCCGCATGTTTCCACTGGCCGGACGCCTTCAGCGCGTCGGCGACTTCCTTCGGCATGTAGTTCTCGTCATGCTTGGCGAGAACCTCGGTCGCGGTGAAGCGGCCGTCCGGGCCGATCCTGCCTTCCGCCACCACGCCCTGCCCCTCGCGGAACAGGTCGGGCAGGATGCCGGTATAGGCGACCTCCACAGACTTGTTCAGGTCGGTGACGGTGAAGGTGACCGTGGCGTCGCTCTTGACGACGGAGCCGTCGGCCACAAGCCCGCCGATGCGCACCGTGCGGCCGGGGCCGACATTCTTCTCGGCGAGATCGGTCGGCGAATAGAAGAAGACGATATTGTCCTCGAAGGCGGTGAGCACCAGCGCCGCCGCCGCCCCGAGGAAGAGCAGCGCGAGACCGACGATATAGAGGCGCTTGCGTTTCGGTTTCACGCGTCGCTCCGCGAGCGCCGGCGGCGCGGCAATGCGTCCTGCAGGGTCTTCAGTTCCGCCTCGCTGCGGCGCATGGCGCGCCAGGAGGTGACCGCCAGCGCCGCCATCACCGCGAAGGTGACGATATAGCTCGGCCAGACGAAGCCGGCATAGCCGCCCATGTCGAGAAAGTCGCCCATCAGATTCCCTGTCCCTGTTCCGCGGCACCCTGCGCGTAGCCCGCGTCCGCCGCCTGGTTGAGCCGCATGATGCGGATCTTCCGTTCCGCGATCTCCGTCCGCATACGTAGGACGAGAAGCGTCAGATAGAAGGCCATGTAGCCGAATGCCATCAGCAGCAGCGGTATCAGTATGGAGATGTGGATGGCCGGACCGTCCATCTTCACCACGCTGGCCGGCTGGTGCAGCGTGTTCCACCAATCGACAG
>JAVKCR010000266.1:0-5405 GCA_040222645.1 Rhodospirillales bacterium | reverse complement strand
CAGGTCGGCCAGCCCCTCCACCTGGGTGAGGTCCATGCGGTCATTGTCGAAGGCGCGACGGGTGAATTCCCCGGCTTCCGCTGGCCGCAGGCCCTCCATCGCCGCAAGCACCCGGTAAAGCTCGGCGATGACGGCGCGGCTGCCATGGCACTGCAACTCGGCGACATCCTCCCCGGTGAAGGAATGCGGCGCCGGGAAGAGCAGGACCAGCGCCCGGTCGATGGGGGAATGGTCCGCGGGGTCCGACAGGGTCCGGAGCGCAGCCTGCCGTGGCGACGGCAACTTGCCACCGGTGAGACGCTCTACGGCCCTGAACGCGCCCGGACCGGATATCCGCAGGACGGCGACCCCGGCAATGCCGTCCGCGGTCGCCCGTGCGAAGATGGTGTCCGTGCCGGCCATGCCCCCGGCGCCCCTCCTTGTCAGTCGCCCGGAGTCTTGCCGCCCGGTTTGCCGGCGCCAGCCTGGAACTGCGACCAGAACATCTTCTGCAATTGCTCGAAGCCCTGGATACCGGCCGGCAGCCAGGTTTTCATCATGGTTTCCGCATCCATGCCGGCGAGGTTCTTCGCCATGGTTTCCTGCATCTGCTTCATCAGCGCTTCCTGCATCGGCTGGACATCCGGCAGGCCGAGAAGCGTCCGCGCCTCTTCCGGGGTGCAATCGATATCGACGGTGATCTTCATTCTCTCGCCAATCCTTCCGCTGGGGCTGTTACCGTTGGGGCGAAGCCACTAAGTTAAGTCTGTTTGCACATTCTTCATAAGGCTTTTCCGGATGGAAAACAGAAATCTGCTCGACGGCGAAACCAGCCCCTACTTGCTGCAGCACCGCGACAACCCGGTGCATTGGCGCCCCTGGTGCCAGGCAGCCCTCGACGAGGCGCGCGAGACCGGCAAGCCGATCCTGCTTTCCGTCGGCTATGCCGCCTGTCACTGGTGCCATGTCATGGCCCATGAAAGTTTCGAGGACCCGGCAACCGCCAAGGTGATGAACGAGCTGTTCGTCAACATCAAGGTCGACCGGGAGGAGCGGCCGGATCTCGACGCCATCTACCAGTCCGCCCTGCAACTGCTCGGCCAGCAGGGCGGCTGGCCGCTGACCATGTTCCTGACCGCCGACGGCGAACCGTTCTGGGGCGGCACCTACTTCCCTGACCGGCCGCGCTACGGCATGCCCGCCTTCCGGCAATTGCTCGAGGGTGTAAGCTCGGCCTATGAACGCAAGACCGGCGACGTGGAACAGAATGTCGCCGCGCTGCGCAACGGCCTCGCACAGATGTCGGAAGCCGCGCCGTCGGACGGCAATCTCGCGATCGGCCGCATCGAAACGGCGGCGGAAAGCCTGCTGCGCGCCATCGACCCGGTGCATGGCGGCCTGAACGGCGCGCCGAAATTCCCCCAGCCGTCGATCTTCAAGTTCCTCTGGCGCTCGCATCTCAGGACCGGCAAGGCGGATATCGGCCGGGCGGTGACCCGCACCCTCGACGCCATGTGCCAGGGCGGCATCTACGATCATCTCGGCGGCGGTTTCGCCCGCTATTCCACCGACGAGGAATGGCTGGCCCCGCATTTCGAGAAGATGCTTTACGACAACGCCCAGCTCATCGAACTGCTGCTTGAGGCCTGGCGCAAGACCCGCAACCCGCTCTACGAGACCCGCATCCGCGAGACCATCAACTGGATAGAGCGCGAGATGATCGCCGAGGGCGGCGGTTTCTCCAGCACCATCGACGCCGACAGCGAGGGCGAAGAAGGCAGGTTCTATGTCTGGCAGGAGGCCGAGATCGACAGGTTGCTCGGTACGGAATCGGAGATCTTCAAGGCCGCCTACGACGTCACCCCCGGCGGCAACTGGGAAGGCAAGACCATCCTCCGGCGGCTGATCGACGCGCCCCCGCCGGCCAGCGAGACCGAGGCCGTCCTCGCCCGCCATCGCGCCATCCTGCTGGCCGAACGGGACAGGCGCATCCCCCCCGGCCTCGACGACAAGGTGCTGGCGGACTGGAACGGCATGGCGATCGCGGCCCTCGCCGAGGCCGGCACGATCTTCGGCGAGCCCGGCTGGGTCGACAGGGCAACCGGCGCCTGGGATTTCGTTACCACCGCCATGGCCGAGGGCGGCCGTCTCGCCCATGCCCATCGGCTCGGCCGCAATACCGCCCCCGGCATCCTCGACGATTACGCCCAGATGGCCCGCGCCGGCATCACCCTGTTCGAGATCACGGGGGAAACCCGTTATCTCGACCGGGCCCGGCACTATGCCGACCATGTCGAGGCGCATTTCACCGACGACGACGCCGGCGGCTATTTCTTCACCTCCGATGATTCAGAGACCCTGATCACCCGCACCAAAACCGCCATGGACAACGCGGTGCCGAGCGGCAACGGGGTGATGATGGAGGTGCTGGCCCGGCTCTGGAAACTGACCGGCGAGGTGACATGGCGCGAGCGTGCCGAGCGCCTATTCGCCGCCTTCACCGGGGATTTCGACCGCCGCTTCATCGGCTATCCCACCCTGCTCGGCGGCTACGAATATCTCGCCGCGGGAACCGACCTGGTGATCGTCGGCACCGATCGCGCGGAGGTCAACCGCTTCGCCGGGGCGGCGCGGGCGCTTCCCCTGCCCTCGGCCAGCCTGCTCCGCCTGACCCCCGGCAATGCCCTCCCTGACGGTCACCCGGCGCTTGGCAAGGGCATGAAGGACGGGGCGACCACCATCTATATATGCCAGGGTACTATCTGTTCCGCTCCCGTAACCAACCTTGATGAGCTTGCCTCCAGCCAAGACGGCTGAACAGGGACACACAATATGTTGACACAGCTCTCCCTGCATTCCCCGGTCGGTGACCTGACCCTCAGCGCCGAGGGCGACGCATTGGTGGCGCTCGACTGGGGCTGGGCGCCGGAAGAATTCGACTTCGTCCAGGAAACACCGCTGCTGCTCGAGGCGCGCCGCCAGCTTGATGCCTATTTCGACGGCGATCTCTGGGGTTTCGACCTGCCGCTCGCGCCCCGCGGCACGGCGCACCAGCAGAAGGTCTGGACGATCATGGCCGCCATTCCCTTCGGCGCGACCCGCACCTATGGCGAGATTGCCGCGGAGATGGGGTCGTTCTCCCGCGCGGTGGCCAATGCCTGCGGGCGCAACCCGCTGCCGATCATCCTGCCCTGCCACCGGGTGGTGGCGGCCGGCGGCAAGCTGGGCGGCTATTCCGGCGACGGCGGGGTGGAGACCAAGAAACAATTGCTCAATCTCGAGGCGGTCATCTTTTCCGGACAGATGTCACAGACATTGTTAATCTCCGGCGGCTAGCCTCGTCCCTGCCCTTGACCAGCAGGCCCGCCGCCAATGTTCGATATCACCGATTTCCAGACCCTGCTTGTCCGGCTCGACCGGCGCAACCGGGTCATGGTGCTCTCGGTCACGCTGGATTCTGAAGGCCGCGAACACCCCGAACTCTGGATCGCCCCGGTCAAGCAACCGCACAATCGTCTCGAGACGGTCTCAGACGAGCTGCTCGGCAAGGCGATACTCTCGGATCACATCAAGCGTGGACCGGATCCCAACACCTGGTCGCATTACCGGCGTCTCGCCGCCAACAGGAAGCTGGTCGAGACGGAGGAATACCGCGCGGCGAAATTCCTCCGCCGCAACATCGTCGTCAACAAGACGGTGGCCATGGTCGCCGGCGTCGTCGCGCTCATCCTGCTGGCCTATGCCGCCCCGGCGCTGCTGGCACGGATCGACTGGCCGGGATCGGAGGACAGCGAGGACGAGTTCCGGTTGAACACGCCGGAAGGCGACCGCATCAGGGAGCTCTGTTACCCCGTCGGCTCACCGGCCTGCGAGAAGGGTGAGGATGAGTGACAATGTCCGTGAACAATCCAGCAGGATTTCCCGGCCTGGATGACCTCATCCGCGATCTCGACCGCAAGGGCCGGATTCTCGTCGAACAGGTGCTGGAAGTCGATGATGGCGACCCCGTCCGCGAGCTCTGGATCGCGCGCATCGGCAAACCGCATCACCGACTCAGGACTGTCGATCCGGCGCTGTTCGGCCCGGTGGTCGTCTGCCCGGATATCCTGCGCGGACCGCTGCCGAACGTTTGGTCACATCGCGACCGGCTGGAAGCAAACCGCGCAGCGATCTGGAAGGACACGGTGTCAGCCGGTAGGTATCTCGACCGGGCGGAGCTGGGCAGCAAGATCACCGGCATCGTCATCTGCCTGATATTCCTGAGCCTGGTGACAACTTGCGTCTACAAGGAAGCAACAAAGCCGGAACCGGAAGACTACCGCGTCGTGCAGTAGGTTACCCGACCTGTTAGGGTCTGGTTCCCGCCCGGGATCAGGAATTCATCGCTTCGAAGAAGTCGGCGTTGTTCTTGGAATGCTTCAGCTTGTCGAGCAGAAATTCCATGGCGTCGACCGTGCCCATCGGGTTGAGGATGCGGCGCAGCACCCACATCTTGGCCAGCGTGCCCTTGTCGACCAGCAGCTCTTCCTTGCGGGTGCCCGACTTCGAGATGTCGATGGCCGGGAAGGTGCGCTTGTCGGAGAGCTTGCGGTCGAGGATCAGTTCCGAGTTACCGGTACCCTTGAATTCCTCAAAGATGACTTCGTCCATGCGCGAGCCGGTATCGATCAGCGCGGTGCCGATGATGGTGAGCGAGCCACCCTCCTCGATATTGCGCGCGGCGCCGAAGAAACGCTTCGGGCGCTGCAGGGCGTTGGCGTCGACGCCGCCGGTCAGCACCTTGCCCGACGACGGCACCACGGTGTTGTAGGCGCGCGCCAGGCGGGTGATGGAATCCAGCAGGATGACCACGTCGCGCTTGTGCTCGACCAGGCGCTTGGCCTTCTCCAGCACCATCTCGGTGACCTGCACGTGGCGCGTCGCCGGTTCGTCGAAGGTGGACGACACGACTTCGCCCTTCACCGAGCGGTCCATGTCCGTCACTTCTTCCGGTCGCTCGTCGATGAGGAGAACGATCAGGTAGCATTCCGGGTGATTGTGGGCGATGGCGTGCGCGAGGTTCTGCAGGATCATCGTCTTGCCGGTCCTGGGCGGGGCGACGATCAGCGCGCGCTGGCCCTTGCCGATCGGCGCCACGAGATCGATGACCCGCGAGGTCTGGTCTTTTCTCTCCGGGTTGTCGATCTCCATCTTCAATCGCTCGTCCGGGTAGAGCGGGGTCAGGTTATCGAAATTGATGCGGTGACGGACCGCGTCCGGATCCTCGAAATTGACCTGGGCGACCTTGAGCAGGGCGAAGTACCGCTCGCCGTCCTTCGGCGCGCGGATCTGGCCCTCGACGGTGTCGCCGGTGCGCAGGCCGAAGCGGCGCACCTGGCTCGGCGAGACGTAGATATCGTCAGGGCCCGGCAGGTAGTTCGCTTCCG
>JAVKCR010000265.1:0-14303 GCA_040222645.1 Rhodospirillales bacterium | reverse complement strand
CCTGGACAATGTGGCGATCGCACCGACACGGAGCGGGCGCCGGGGATTGCCGAAATCACGCAAGGTGTCGACCAGGTCGCGACCGCTCGCAAAGATTCCGTCGGCATGATCAAGCGCAATCCTGCCGGCCTCCGTCAGGTGCAGGCTGCGGCCGCGGCGTTCAAACAATTGCTGGCCCAGCCGGTCCTCCAGCAACCGGATTTGTGTTGAAAGTGCCGACTGGGAAACATTCAGCCGGGCGGCAGCGCGTGTCAGATGTCCTTCGTGCGCGACCATCTGGAAATAGCGGAGATGCCTGAAATTGAGTTCGCTCATACGTTCTTTAATAAAGAACGGTTTGTGCGAAACAATCTATTTTTATTCATGCATGTGCGCCTTTATGCCATGGGCCGGCTTCCGTTGACGAAGGTGTGTGTTCATGGCGTCTTTCCCTCTGCCCTTGCTGGCTCCGGCACTGCTGTTTCTGACATCGGCGCTGGCGGTTGTTTTCGCCGGCAGGAGGTTGCGCCCACGCAGGTGGCTTCGGCTGATCGAGGCCAGCGCAGTCTTTGCATTCATCGTTTCCATCCTCTCCGCGGCTCTCGTCTTCTTCGTGACGGACTGGACCAAGTCCGCCACGGCCGGTGGACTGCTCCACGTAGACCAGGTTTCCGTCATCATGCTGGTGCTGGTTTCCTTCATCGGTTGGGTGGTCATCAGGTTCTCTTTCGCCTATCTCGACGGAGAGGCGAATCAGGCAGGCTTTATCGGTCGGCTTGCGGCAGCGACGGCGACGGTGCTGTTGCTGGTGCAGGCGGGACATCTGGCAGTGTTTGTCCTCTGCTGGATCGCCACCAGTCTGCTGCTTCATCGTCTCTTGCTGCATTATCCGGACCGACCGGCGGCCCGGCGCGCCGCACGGAAGAAATTCGTACTGGCGCGGGTCGGCGATAGTGCAATTGTCCTGGCCGCGATCCTGCTCTTCGCGGATCACGGTACGGGGGACATATCGACGATCATCTCCGCCTGCCGTGCGGGTGAGGCGAGCGGGCTGACGCCTGCCGCCGCCTTTCTGCTGGCGCTTGCGGCGCTGCAGAAATCGGCGCAGTTCCCTGTTCATGGCTGGCTGATCGAGGTGGTGGAAACCCCGACACCGGTATCGGCGCTGCTGCATGCCGGCATCATCAATGCCGGTGGCTTCCTGCTCATCAGGTTCGCCGACGTCATGCTGCTGGCGCCAGGCGTGCTGGCAACACTGGTTGCCGTCGGCGGATTCACAGCGTTGTTCGCCAGCCTCGCCATGCTGACCCAGCCGGTGGTGAAGACCTCGCTTGCATGGTCGACGGTTGCTCAGATGGGTTTCTTGATCCTGCAATGCGGTCTGGCGCTGTTTCCGCTCGCCCTGCTGCATATCGTCGCCCATTCCCTCTACAAGGCGCATTCGTTCCTCTCCTCCGGCGGTGCCGTCGAGGCGGTGGCGAGGATCGACCGTCCGGGACCGGTCGCGTTGCCGGACAGCAAGGCGGTGTTGCGGTCCTTTGCATTGGCGCTGGCGATCTACGGTGTCTGCGCCGTCGGCATCGTTCTGCTGACCGGAGGGAAATCGCCGCAGGCATTGGCTCTCGGTGCGATCCTGATCTTCGGGGTCGCCTACCTGATCGCCCAGGGCATGGCCGATGCCGCGCCGAAAGCTCTTGCGCTTCGGACCGGCGCGGTCTCGATCGCCGTCTCGATCGCCTATTTCACCCTGCAGGCCGGGGCCAAATGGCTGACGGAGGGCGTCTTGCCACCGGCACCGGACCCGGAGGCCCTGGAATGGTGTCTTGTCGTGCTGGCGGTCTTCAGTTTCGGTTTCGTCGCGCTTGCCCAGGCCTGTTTTCCGCTCTGGTCAGGCCATCCCTCTGTTGCCGGCTTGCGGGTTCACCTCGCCAACGGCTTCTACGCAAACGCCATCCTCGATCGTCTGCTCGGCAGCTGGAAGGCGCCAGCCCGGACCAGCAACCCAGTTCCCGGAGACAGGACATGAAGCATCACCTGGCACCGGAAGCCGCGGCTTCGGAGACGGTAGGCAGTTACCTTGCGCTGGCTGTGAACGCCATCCCTCCTGCATGGCCGCTTACGTCGTCAGTCGCGGTGAACCCGTTCATCGGTCAGTCAACATCGGATTTTGCAGAGGCCGTCGCGCTGATCCGGCGGGTTGCCGGGTGTGCTCTTACGCCGCCGAGAGAGGAATTTGCCCGGCTGATTGCTTCCGGCCGCCTGACCGACGATGTCCTGGAGGCCGCCCTCGAAGTCTGTCCGCATGCCGGCAAACCTTCCGGCATCGCGGATCTGAAAACCGCCATGTTCGAGAGCCGGGAGGCGCCTGCCGCCCTGCCGACCGTTGCCGATGTCGTCGAAGGTGTGACGTCGACCGACTGGACCGGGCTGATCGAGGATCGGATCGGCATCTGGGCGGCAGCCTATTTCGATCGCGGACAGGCGCTCTGGAAACTGGCGAACGGGCGGGGCGCCTGGGCATCCTGGCGGGAATGGGCGATCAATGACCTCGGTGCCGAGATTCAGGGTCTCAAGGGTTTCGCATCGTTTGTCGCCGCACTGCCCTCGGATCCGGCTGTCGCGGCGGCAAGGGCGCTGCAGACCCTCGGAATAACGGCGGAAGCGGCCGATCTCTATCTTCATCGGCTGATCATGACGCTCGGCGGCTGGGCTCAGTATGCCCGGCACCTGCAATGGCGGGCCGAACTCGCCGGCGGCAGCGACACGACGGCGGCCGATCTGCTGACGATCCGGCTGGTATGGGAACAGGCTCTGTTCACCTGTCACCGGTCGGCGATCGGCGATCTGTGGAACGAGTCTCGCGAACAATACGCGTTGCCCGTTGATCCGACGATGTCGGACATCATTGACGGGATACTGCAGGAAGCGAGGGAGCGTGCCTTCCAGAAGGAACTCGCCGCGACACTCTCGGGCGCCAGGCCAGTCGAATCCGACGGCAGAGCGGCGCTGCAGGCGGTGTTCTGTATCGATGTACGTTCCGAGGTCTACCGGCGTGCCCTCGAATCGTTGAACCTGGGCATCACGACATCCGGCATGGCCGGTTTCTTCGGTGTACCCGTACTGCACCGGCCATTCGCCTCGGATGTCGTTGAGGAACATTCGCCGGTCATCGTCCATCCAGGCCTTGCCAGCGAATGCACGACCGCGGGGAGCGACATGCTCAGGCACGAGCAATCTGCAAGAATATCTGCCCGCTTGCGCCGGGCATGGGGGCGGTTCCGGCTGGCGGCGGTGTCATCCTTTGCCTTCGTCGAGGCGTCGGGTCCGCTCTATGCGCTTAAGCTTCTGCGAGATGCAATACCGGTACTGCGGAGATCGCCGGTAAGCAGCCCCGCGCCTAACCTGGCGGGGCGTCTCGATGTCGCCACGCGAGCTACCCTTGCGGAAGGCGCATTGCGGGCAATGGCGCTGACGGAAGATTTCGCCAGCATCGTCTTGATCGTCGGCCACGGCGCGCGAGTCACCAACAATCCGTTCGAGAGTGCCCTGCAATGCGGTGCATGCGGCGGCCATTCCGGTGAGACCAATGCGCGGCTGATGGCCGGTATACTGAATGAACCGGATGTCAGGGCGGAGCTTGTCTCACGCGGTATCCGAATTCCCGATGACACGCTCTTCGTCGCGGCCCTGCATTGCACCACCGACGACCGGGTTGAGCTTTTCGATTGCCAGCATGTCGGGCGCAGGCATGCGGATGCGCTCACCACCACCCGCCGATGGCTTGCCGAAGCCGGTGTGAGTGCCCGGGCCGAACGGGCATTGAGATTGCCGGGAAGCGGGACGGGGGAACGTATTCCCGAGCGGATGCTCGACTGGGCGGAAGTCAGACCGGAATGGGGACTGGCCGGCGCAGCGGCCTTCGTCGTAGCCCGGAGGGAAACAACAAGAGGGCGCGATCTCCAGGGCAGGGTGTTCCTCCATGAATTCGATCCGGATGCGGATCGCGAGCATGGCTACGCGCTGCTGGAGCAGATCCTGACTGCGCCAGTGATCGTCGCGAGCTGGATCAGCCTGCAATATTTCGGATCTACCGTGGCGCCGTCTGTCTTCGGTTCCGGCAACAAGCTGCTCCACAACGTCGTCGGTGGATTCGGCGTACTGGAAGGGGGGAGCGGACTGTTGCGGACAGGTCTTCCGGTCCAGTCGGTCCATGATGGCGAGAAGACCGCACATGAACCGCTCCGGCTGACGGTATGTGTCCAGGCGCCGGTGGAGGCCATTTCACATATCCTCGAAAATCATCCCGATGTGAGGGCGTTGTTCGACAATCGCTGGCTCCATCTCATCAGCATGGATGATTCAGGGCGCCTGGAAAGACGCTATGTTGGCGGGTTCGGATGGGAGGAACTGGAGGCGTAGGGATGTCTCATGAAAGTTTGTTCGCCATGCGCACGATTCGGCATGAAAAACAAGGTTTTGCGCGAGTTTTGAAACATTTTCACTGTCTATCCTGAGACCTTCGCGCCAGTATGCGGCCAATTGCGAACACGCATTGTAGAGGAACGACGATGGACAAGACCGTGGCCAGCCTTGCGGCGGCGACTGCGGATATTCCGGACGGCGCGACGGTGATGATCGGCGGGTTCGGCGGATCGGGTGCGCCGATCGAACTGATGCACAACCTGATCGACCGCTTCAAGGCAACCGGCAGCCCGAAGCATCTCACGCTGGTCAACAACAATGCCGGTAACGGGGCGATCGGTCTCGCGGCAATGATCGATGCCGGCATGGTACGGAAGATGATCTGCTCCTTCCCGAAATCCGCGGATCCGCGCGCCTTCACCGACCGTTACATGGCAGGCGAGATCGAACTCGAACTGGTGCCGCAGGGCACGCTGGCCGAGCGCATCCGCTGCGGTGGCTCCGGCATTCCCGCCTTCTACACGCCGACTTCCTACGGCACGGAACTCGCCGAGGGCAAACCGGTCGCGGAATTCGACGGCAGGATGTATGTCCAGGAACGCTGGCTGAAGGCCGACTATGCCCTCATCAAGGCCGATCTGGCGGATACCTATGGTAACCTGACCTACCGCTACGCTGCGGGGAACTTCAATCCGGTAATGTGCATGGCGGCCGGGAAGACGATCGTGCAGGCGCGGCAGATCGTCGCGCCGGGAACCATCGCCCCGGAGAACGTCATCACGCCGGGTATTTTCGTCGACGCGATCGTCGAGGTTCCCGACCCGCAGCAGGAAGAGGCGCTGATCCGCGCCGGGGCGGTGTACGCATGAGCAAGCTGAGCAACGCACAGATCGCCTGGCGGGCGGCACAGGACATCGCCGACGGCGCCTATGTCAATCTCGGTATCGGCTTCCCCGAACTGGTGGCGAAGTTCCAGCCGCCGGGACGTGAGGCCATCTTTCACACGGAGAACGGCGTGCTCGGTTTCGGCGACGCCCCCCCGGAGGGGGAGGAGGACTGGGATCTCATCAATGCCGGTAAGAAGGCGATCACGCTGAAGCCGGGGGCCAGTTTCTTCCATCACGCCGACAGTTTCGCCATGGTGCGCGGCGGCCATCTCGACGTTGCCATTCTCGGCGCGCTGCAGGTTGCCGAGAACGGGGACCTCGCGAACTGGCGGGTCGGCAACAAGGGCGTCCCCGCGGTCGGCGGCGCCATGGACCTGGTGCACGGCGCGAAACGGGTCGCCGTGCTGACAGAGCATGTGACCAAGGACGGGAAACCGAAGCTGGTCAAGGAATGCACCTTCCCGCTGACCGGCGTGGGCTGCGTCACGCGGGTCTATACCAGCCTCGCGGTCGTCGACATCGAGGATGGGCATTTCGTCCTGCGGGAGAAGCTGCCGTCGATCTCGCTTGATGAACTGCAGGCGCAGACCGGGGCCGAATTGACGCTGGCCGATGAAATCGCCGACCTGGTGGTTCCCGACCTCTAGAACCGGGTTCCGATGGCCGGACCATCTGGCAGGTCGACGCTGGCACGGACGCTGTCATTTCGTGTTAGGTTGTAGCGAGCACCGGTTGGGCAGGGAAATCCACTGATGGCCAGACGCAAGATCGCTCTCGTCGGTATCGGCAAGATTGCCCGCGACCAGCACCTGCCGGCCATAGCGACGTCGCCCGACTGGGACCTTGCCGCGACCGTGTCTCCGGATGGTGGCGTGGACGGCATCGATCACTACACGGAAATCGGCGCGATGCTGACCGCGCGACCGGATATCGGGGTGGTTTCGCTCTGCGTGCCGCCTGTGCCGCGTTTCGACGTTGCGGCTGCCGCCATCCGCGCCGGGCGTCACGTGATGCTGGAAAAACCTCCGGCTGCGTCGGTAGCCGAAAGCGAGACGCTGGCGCGCATGGCCGGGAGTGCCGGCACGACCGTCTTTGCTTCGTGGCATTCCCGGGAGGCGGCCTGTGTCGCCCCGGCGAAAGCATGGCTGAAGGACCGCGCGATCAGGCGCCTCGTCGTGACCTGGAAGGAGGATGTCCGGCGCTGGCATCCGGGGCAGGACTGGATCTTCGCGCGCGGCGGGCTCGGCGTGTTCGATCCGGGCATCAACGCGCTCTCCATCCTGACCGAGATCCTGCCCGCGCCCCTGCATGTCCGGGCAGCCCGCCTCGACGTGCCGGCAAACCGCGAGGCTCCGATAGCAGCCTCTCTCGATTTCACCTGCACGGGGGCGGAGGAGGCCAGGGCGGTATTCGATTTCCGCCAGCAGGGGCCGCAGACCTGGTCCATGGAGATCGAGACCGACGGCGGTCTTCTCGCCTTGCATTACGGCGGTTCCCGCATGGAGATCGACGGACAGGAGATCGAACGCGATTCCGGCGATGCGCTGGCGACGGAATATCCGCGTCTTTATGCGCGCATGGCCGTTCTGCTGGACCGGGGCGAGAGCGACATGGACCTCCGCCCGCTGGTGCTCGTCGCCGATGCCTTCCTGCTCGGCGAACGGCGCATTGTCGAAGCGTTCGACTGGTGATCGCTGCGATGCGCACTGCGCGGCAACCGATGCATTTCGGCGATACGCCCGACGGGGCGCGTGTCGACCTCGTGCGGCTGCACAACGGTGGGGCGGCAGCAGCCCTGATGACCTGGGGCGCCAGCCTGCAGGATTTCCGCCTCGACGGACTGGCCCGCTCGCTGGTGCTCGGATCGCCGGTTTTCGATCCCTATCCGACGCGGATGCGGCATTACGGGGCGATCGCCGGGCCCGTGGCCAACCGGATCGGTGGTGGGCGGTTCTCCATCGACGGCAGATCGTACGATCTCGAAAAGAACGAGAAGGGGACAACGACCCTGCACGGGGCCGGTACAGGTACCGGAATCCGCAACTGGCGGCTCGACGGGTATGATGGCCATCGATGCGCTTTCGTCCTGCGCCATGCCAATGGGGAGAGCGGCTTTCCCGGCAATCTCGATATCCGGGCGCTGTATTCGCTCGGCGATGACGGGGCGCTTCGTCTCGACATTGACGCGGTCACCGATGCGCCGACCTTCTGCAATCTCGCCCACCACAGCTACTGGAACCTGGACGGCTCGGTCGATCTGTCGGCACATCGGCTTTCCATCGCGGCTGAAAGCTACCTGCCGGTCGATGACCGCCTGCTGCCGCTCGGTGATCCGGAACCGGTCGCCGGTACCCGGTTCGACTACCGGTCGGAGGCGCCGGTGCTGGACGTGTCCGGCAGGTTGCTTGACCACAATTTCTGCCTCGGACGGGACACGGTGCTGAAGCCGGCCTGCCTGCTCGCCGCCGGCGGTGTCCGGCTCGCGGTCTCGACCACCGAACCCGGGCTGCAGGTCTATGACGGGACGGGGATCGATACCGGTGCTTTCGCCGGCCACGGCGGAAAACCGTATCGCCGCCATGCCGGCCTCGCCATCGAGCCGCAGAACTGGCCCGATGCGCCGAATCGCCCCGGCTATCCGCCGTCACTGCTCCGGCCGGGCGAGACCTACAGCCAGACCTCGGTCTTCCACGCCACCCGAGCGTCAACCTGATATCCGGAGACCCAGTAGCCATGAAGGACCGTCTCGCCGGCATCCTGCCCGTTGCACCGACACCTTTCCGCGACGACGGCCGCGTCGACGAAGACGGCATGCGCCGGGTGCTGGATTGCATGATCGACCAGGGCGTCGATGCGATCTGCATCCTCGCCAATTATTCCGAGCAGTTCCTGCTGTCCGACGACGAACGCGCGCTGCTGATGCGGGTCAGCCTCGAGCATGTCGCGGGGCGGGTGCCGGTGATCGTGACCATCAGCCATTTCTACACGGGCATCGCGGTTGCCCGCGCCAGGGCGGCGGAAGCGATGGGGGCGTCGATGGTGATGATGATGCCGCCCTATCACGGCGTCGGGCTGGTGCCGGGCGAGGCGGGGATCCTCGAGCATTTCCAGGCCGTCAGCGACGCGATCTCGATCCCGATCATGGTGCAGGACGCGCCGCTCTCCGGCGTCTCGCTGCCGGTCGCCACCCTGGTGCGCATGGCGCGCGAGATCGAGAACGTCTCCTACTTCAAGATCGAGACGCCGTTCGCCGCCGACAAGCTTGCCGCCCTGATCGAGGCGGGCGGCGACGACATTATAGGCCCCTTCGACGGGGAGGAGGCGGTGACGCTGCTGGCCGATCTCGATGCGGGCGCCACCGGCTCAATGACCTCTGCACTGCAGCCGGAGAGAATCCGGCCGATCGTCACCGGCTACCTCGCCGGCGACATCGATGCCGCGCTGGCGCAGTGGAAGCTCTGCCTGCCGCTGATCAACCACGAGAACCGGCAATGCGGGTTGCGGGCCTGCAAGACCGTCTTCATGCATGGCGGGGTGATCAAGAGCGACCATGTCCGCCATCCGCTGAAGCCGATGTCGGTACGCACCGTGGCGCGGCTGCTGCAGCTCGCCGGCGAGCTCGACCTGATCGCGATGCGCTGGGGAAAGTAGCTTCCCGCCGTCAGCCCCGGTCGCGCCGGAAAGCGCGGCTGGCGACGATCAGCGCGACGGCCACCAGCAGGATGAGGATTGTCGCCAGCGCGTTGATCTGCGGATTGACGCCGAGCCGGGCCGAGGAGAACACCACCATCGGCAGCGTCGTCGAGCCGGGGCCGGAGGTGAAGCTGGCGATAACCAAATCGTCGAGCGACAGCGTGAAGGCGAGCAGCCAGCCGGCCAGCAGCGACGGGGCGATCATCGGCAGCGTGATCAGGAAGAACACCTTGGCTGGCCGGGCGCCGAGATCGAGGGCCGCCTCCTCGATGGAGCGGTCGGTCTGCCGCAACCGCGACTGCACCACCACCACGACATAGGCGATCGAGAGCGTGATATGCGCGATCGAGATGGTCATCAGCCCGCGCCCGTCCGGCCAGCCGGTCAGGCGTTCCATCGAGACGAACATCAGCAGCATGGTCAGGCCGATCAGCACGTCCGGCATCACCAGCGGTGCGGTCAGCATGCCCTGGAACAGGCTGCGTCCGAAGAAGCGGCCGAAACGCACCATGGCGACGGCGGCCAGCGTGCCGAGAATCACCGCGGCGGTGGCCGAGAGCGCGGCGACCTTGAGGCTCTGCCAGGCGGCGGTGAGCAGGGCAGTATTGCCGAACAGTTCCACGTACCACTTGGTCGAGAAACCGCCCCAGACCGTCACCAGCTTGGATTCGTTGAAGGAATAGACGATCAGCGAGACGATCGGGCCGTAGAGGAAGGCATAGCCGAAAGCCATCAGCGTGAAGACGAGATTGAAGCGGCGCGCGTTCATTGCTGCTGCTCCTCGGCGGCCGCCTGGCGGCGCTGCCACCAGACGAAGGGCGTCACCAGCAGCACCAGCATGACGACGCCGACGGTGGCCGCCAGCGGCCAGTCCCGGTTCAGGAAGAACTCGTTCCACAGCACCTTGCCGATCATCAGCGTGCTCGACCCGCCGAGCAGGTCGGGGATGACGAACTCGCCGACCGCCGGGATGAAGACCAGCATCGAGCCTGCGATGATACCGGGCAGCGACAGCGGCAATGTCACCCGGAAGAAGGCCGTCCGCGGTTTCGCACCGAGATCGGCCGCGGCCTCCAGCAGGGTCGGATCGAGCCGCTCCAGCGTCGCGTAGAGCGGCAGGATCATGAAGGGGAGGTAGGAATAGGTGATGCCGAGATAGACCGCGAAGGGCGAGTGCAGCATCGGCAGCGGCTGGTCGATCAGCCCGATGGCGATCAGCACCTGGTTGATCAGCCCCTCGTTCTTCAGCAGCCCGATCCAGGCATAGACGCGGATCAGGAACGAGGTCCAGAAGGGCAGGATCACCATCATCAGCAGCATGTTGCGCCAGGTCCGGTTCTGCACCCGGCTGATGCCGAGCGCGATCGGGTAACCCACCAGCAGGCAGCAGATCGTCGAGATGCCGGCGACCTTGATGGAATTCAGGTAGGCCGCGACATAGAGCTGGTCGTCGAGCAGGAAGAAGTAGTTGCCGAGCGTACCCTTGATCTCGAACTGCAGCCCGCCGAGCCATTCGAAGATTTCCGTGTAGGGCGGAATGCCGATGCGGGTCTCGGAGAACGACAGCCGCAGCAGGATCAGGAAGGGCAGCAGGAAGAACACGCCCATCCACAGATAGGGAAGCGCCAGCACCACCAGCCGGCCGAGGCGGTCGCGGATGGAGGTCGGCGCGCTCATCTCGCCAGCACCACCGCGTCGTCCGGGTGCCAGGAGACCGCGACGCGGTCTTCCCAGGTGATCTGCTTCTCCGCCGTATGGCGGTAGTTGAGCTGGGCGGTCTGCAGCACCTGGCCGTCGGCGAGGCGGACATGGTAGATCGACATGTCGCCGAAATAGCCGATGTCCTGCACGATGCCGGTGACCTGGTTCTGCGTCTTCTCGGCGGTGTCGGCGAGCGAGATGCGCATCTTCTCCGGCCGCAGCATGACGGTGACGGAGGCGCCCTCGGCGGCCGACCCGCGCCGGCTCACCCGCATGTCGATGCCGAGATCGGCGCAGGCGATGGTGACGCCCTCGTCATCCTCGGCGGCGATGGCGCCCTCGAACATGTTGGCGGTGCCGATGAAATCGGCGACGAAGCGCGTGGCGGGATATTCGTAGATCTCGGACGGGGTGCCGATCTGCTGGAGCATGCCGGCATTCATCACGCCGATGCGGCCCGACATGGTCATCGCCTCTTCCTGGTCGTGGGTGACCATGATGAAGGTGATGCCAAGCTTCTCCTGCAAATTGACCAGTTCGAACTGGGTGCGCTCGCGCAGTTTCTTGTCGAGCGCGGCCAGCGGTTCGTCGAGCAGCAGCACCTTCGGCTGCTTCACCAGCGCGCGGGCGAGTGCGACGCGCTGGCGCTGGCCGCCGGAAAGCTGGTGCGGCTTGCGCTTGGCGTAGGCGCCGAGCACGACCATGTCGAGCATGGCGGCGGCGCGCTCGTTGGCCTCCGCCTTCGCGACACCGTCCTGGCGCAGCCCGAAGGCGACGTTCTGCAGCACGTTCATGTGCGGGAACAGCGCATAGGACTGGAACACCATGTTCACCGGCCGCTCGTAGGGCGGCACCCGCGTCATGTCGACGCCGTCGATCAGGATGCGCCCGGCATTCGGCGTCTCGAACCCGGCGATCATGCGCAAGAGCGTCGTCTTGCCGCAACCGGACGAGCCGAGCAGCGAAAACAGCTCGCCCCTGTAGATGTCGAGGCTGACATCGTTCACCGCGACCTCGCCGTCATAGGTCTTGGTGACGCCCTCGATGCGGATCAGCGGCGCCGCCTCGGAATCGGCCCAGGGCTCAATGGTGGTCTTGGCGCGCGGGCGCGGTTCGTTCATGGCGGAAGTTCCCGTGGAAAGAAAGGCGGCGGGAGCATCGCTGCCACCCGCCGCCGGATCGATCAGGACTGCAAGCCGGGCTCAGAGGCCGGTCTTGATGCGGGTCCATTCGCGGGTCCGCGTCCGGTCGTAGGACTGCGACTTCGGGGTGACCGAGAAGAACCTGTCGCGGGTTTCCTGCGGCGGGTAGATCACCGGGTCTGCCTTGCGTTCGGCGGAGACGAAGGCGTCCGCCCCCTTCACCGCGTTGGCGTAGCCGACCGCGTCGGTGATCGGTCCGACCACGTCCGGGCGCATCATGAAGTCGATGAAGGCATGGGCTTCCGCCGGGTGCGGGGCATCCGCCGGGATCGCCATCACGTCGATCACCACCTGGGCGCCTTCCTTCGGCAGGAAGACGTTGATCTCGACATCGTTCTTCGCCTCGACGGCGCGGTCGCGGGCCTGGATCAGGTCGCCGCCATAGCCGTGGGCGACGCAGATGTCGCCGTTGGCGAGGTCGTTGATGTAGGTCGAGGAATGGATGTACTTGAGGTTGCCGCGGATCGCGTCGACGGCGGCAGCGGCGGCCTTCAGGTCATCGGCGGAATCGGAGTTGGGGTCCTTGCCGAGCCAGGCCAGCGCCGCCGGGAACACTTCGCTCGGATCGTCGAGCAGGGTGATGCCGCAATCCTTGAGCTTCGACGACCACTGCGGATCGAAGATCAGCGACCAGGAGCCGACCGGCGCACCGGGGGCCAGTTCGTTGATCTTCTTCACGTTGTAGCCGACGCCGGTGCCGGCCACCATGTAGGGCACGGCGTAATCCAGGCCGGGGTCGGCCTTCGCCAGGCTGTTCAGCACGCCCTTTTCCAGGCCGCCGATGTTGGTTAGCTTCGACTTGTCGAGCTTCTGGTAGATGCCGGCCTCGACCTGGCGGGCGAGGAAGGGCATGGCCGACGGGAAAACCACGTCATAGCCGGACTTGCCGGCGGTCAGCTTGGATTCGACCATCTCGTTCGAATCGTAGACGTCGTAATTCACCTTGATGCCGGTTTCCTTGGTGAAGCGCTCCAGCGTGTCGGGCGCGATATAGTCCGACCAGTTGTAGACGTTGACGAGCTTCTCCTGCGCGGCGGCCGGAACGGCGGCGGCAGTGACAGAAAGGGCCGCGGCGGCGGCGATCGTGGCGAGTTTGTACATCCTCGGAAAGACCCCTCGAAAAGGAATGTCGGACCCCCCGGTCCGGGCGGGCGTTACCATAGCGTTTCCGCTTGTTTCGCGAAAGTGGGAGGTTTGGGGGAGAGGGCAATTGCCGCAAAATTCTTCAGGGGGCGGATATGCCTGAGATTTGGGCAGCCCAGGATGGTGTCGGTACATTCTTTGCCATGGAAATGACGTCATCCCGGGGTCGCCGAAGGCGGAACCCGGGATCTCCGGCAGATGCCGTGGACCCGGGAGATCCCGGACTGGCGCTGCGCGCCATCCAGGGTGACAAGGACAGAACGATCAGCTAGGCCCGCTTTCCATTTACCATCGCCACCCCGACGCCCGCGACCGCCATGCCGAGCCAGGCCACCGCCGGCATTTCCTCGCCGAGCAGCGGCCAGGCGATGAGGGCGGCCAGTGCCGGGACGAGGTAGAACAGCGCCGAGACGCGGCTGACCTCGCCGGCGCGGATCATGGCGAGCAGCAATGACATCGCCAGCAGCGAGTTGGCGATGACGAGATAGGCCAGTACCCAGACCAGTTCGGCATTCCACTCGACGGAGAAATCCTCGGTCGCCAGCGCCAGCGGAATGGTCAGCGCGGCGCCCACCACATACTGGATGAGGTTGGAGGTCACCGGGTGCTGGCGCACGCCGTGGCGCTTCTCGTAGAGCGTGCCCAAGGTGATGCCGAGGAGCGCGCCGATGGCGGCGAGCAGACCGCCGGTGCTGACCTCCGCGACGCCGGAGCGCGCGAGGATCACGGTCACCGCGCCGGCAAGGCCGAGCACGAGGCCAGCCCAGGCGCGGCGGCTGACGATCTCGCCGACGAAACGGGGCGCGGCCAGCGCCACCAGGATCGGCTGCAGGCAGACGATGATCGCGACCCCGGCCGCAGAGATGCCGGCCTTGAAGGCGATGTAGCAGAAGCCGAAATAGGCGAACTGGATCAGGAAGCCGATCACCGCCTGGTCGATCCAGCCGCGCCGGCTGCGCGGCATCGGCGGGCGCAGGATGGCGGCGACCGGCACCAGCACGACCAGCACCAGCCCGTAGCGCAGCGCCAGCAGCGTCAACGGCTCGGCATGCTCCAGCCCGACCTTGGCGATGCCGAAGCCTGCCGACCAGAGGAGGAGGAAGATCGCCGGCGCCGCGGCCAGCCAGAGAGGGCGGTTCATGGCGGCGAGAGTTGCGCCGGGACGGGGCAGAGGCAAGCGCAGGTTTGTCGTCCGCCCGCATTAAACACCACCGTCATCAACTCTGTTTAGCGAGGTCGTCTCTGATTCTTGCGTTGAGGATGACGATGATCTTCC
>JAVKCR010000264.1:0-7992 GCA_040222645.1 Rhodospirillales bacterium | reverse complement strand
GAGGGCCAGGAAATCCGTGTCTGGGCCGAGAAGCACCCGACGGAGGCCGGGCGGATCAAGGCGAAGACGATCCCGGAGGAGGTTAAGCGGCTGTTGACGGCGGCAGAGTAGTTCTTCACCCAACCATTGATGTCATCCCGTCGAAAGACGGGACCCGGGACAATCTTGCACTGCCTGCCTGACTGGATCCCGCATCGAGTGCGGGATGACATTTATTATATTGGTATATGGTAGGCCGAACGCCTCCTCAGTCGAACGCCTCGTCCCAGCTGCCGGTCGTCGCCGCGCGGGTGTATTCCGTGGCGCGGTTCTCGAAGAAGTTGGTGTGCTCGACGGCGTTCAGCATGTTGTCGAGCCAGGGCAGCGGGTTGCGGCCGATATTGTATTGCGCGTCGAGCCCGAGCTGGCTGAGGCGGTAATCGGCGATGTAGCGGCTATAGAGCTTCACATCCTCCGCCGTCAGCCCCTCGATGGGGCCGAGGCCGAAGGCCATGTCGATGAAGGCGTCCTCGTGATGGACGATCTCGTGGCAGATCTCCACCAGCTCGGCGCGGAAGGCGTCGTCCATCACCTCGGGATGTTCTTCGCAGAAGGTGCGGAACAGCTTGATGATCGAGTTGGTGTGCAGCGTCTCGTCGCGCACCGACCAGGTGACGATCTGGCCCATGCCCTTCATCTTGTTGAAGCGCGGGAAGTTGAGCAGCATGGCGAACGAGGCGAACAGCTGCAGTCCCTCGGTGAAGGCGCCGAACACCGCCAGCGTCCGCGCGATGTCGCGGGGGCTGTCGACGTTGAACTGCTGCATGTAGTCGTACTTGTCCTTCAGCTCCTTGTACTTGAGGAAGGCCTGGTACTCGGTCTCCGGCATGCCGATGGTGTCGAGCAGGTGCGAATAGGCCGCGATATGCACCGTCTCGATGTTCGAGAAGGCGGCCAGCATCATCTGCACCTCGGTCGGCTGGAACACGCGGGAATAGTGCCGCATGTAGCAATTGTTCACCTCGATGTCCGACTGGGTGAAGAAGCGGAAGATCTGGGTGAGCAGGTGGGTTTCCGACGGGGTCAGCGCCCGGTGCCAGTCCTTCACGTCGTCGGCGAGCGGCACTTCCTCCGGCAGCCAGTGCATCTGCTGCTGCGACTGCCAGGCCTCGAAGGCCCAGGGATAGCGGAACGGCTTGTAGCCGACGGACGGCGTCAGCAGGGTCGGGCGGTCCTGATCGGGATACGAGGCGTTGATCTCACTGTCCTCCGCGAGGCTCTGTGCATGGCCGTTGACGCCGTTGATGCGGCCGGCGGAGGTTACTGACATGCAAGGCACTCCTCGTAGTCTGTTGTATTGGCCGCCGCCGCCGCGGCGATCGCGGCAACCAGCGGCAACTCGATCTGGCCGTCGCTGGCGGGTTCGCTCCGCGCGTTGATCGAGGAGACCACCTGCGCCCGGTTGATCGCCTTGGAGCGGCAATAATAGAGGCTCTTGACGCCCTTCTTCCAGGCCAGGAAATGGATCTGGTGCAGGTCGCGCTTGTGAACGTTCGCCGGCAGGAAAAGGTTCACGGATTGCGACTGGCAGATGTAGGGCGTGCGGTCCGACGCATGCTCGACGATCCAGCGCTGGTCGAGTTCGAAGGCGGTGCGGAACACCATCTTCTCATGCTCGTCGAGGAAGTCGAGATGCTGCACGGAGCCTTCGCGGGTGGTGATCGACGACCAGACCTCGTCGGTGTTCCGGCCCTTCTCGTCGAGCAGCTTCACGAGGTTCTTGTTGCGCACGTTGAAGGTGCCGGACAGCGTCTTCTGGACGAAGGAATTGGCCGCGAACGGCTCGATCCCCGGCGAGGAATTGCCGGCGATGATCGAGATCGACGCGGTCGGCGCGATGGCGATCTTGTTCGAGAAGCGTTCCATGATGCCGTATTCCGCGGCATCCGGGCAGGCGCCCCGTTCCTCGGCCAGGCGCCGCGAGGCGTCGTCGGCCTGTTCGCGGACATGGCGGAAGACCTTCTTGTTCCAGGCCTTCGCGATGGCGCTTTCCAGCGCCACGTTCTGCGATTGCAGGAAGGAATGGAATCCCATGACGCCGAGCCCGACGGAGCGTTCTCGCATCGCGGCATAGGCCGCGCGCTTCATGCTTACCGGCGCCTTGGCGATGAAGTCGGACAGCACGTTGTCGAGGAAGCGGTAGACATCCTCGATGAAGGTCGGGTGGTCGCGCCAGTCGAGATAGCGCTCGAGATTGAGCGACGACAGGCAGCAGACGGCGGTGCGCTGCTCGCCGTTATGGTCGATGCCGGTCGGCAGCGTGATCTCGGAGCAGAGGTTGGAGGTCTTCACCTCGAGCCCGGCCAGCTTGTGATGTTCCGGGATCGCCCGGTTCACATGGTCGATGAACAGCATGTAGGGCTCGCCGGTCTCGATCCGCGCGGTCAGCATGCGGATCCAGAGATCGCGGGCGCGCACGACGCGGATGGTGGCGCCGTCCTTCGGGCTTTTCAGCTTCCAGTCGCCGTCGCGCTCCACCGCGCGCATGAAATCGTCGGTGATGGCGATGCCGTGATGCAGGTTCAGCGCCTTGCGGTTCGGGTCGCCGCCGGTGGGGCGGCGGATCTCGATGAATTCCTCGACTTCGGGATGACTGATCGGCAGGTAGACCGCCGCCGAGCCGCGCCGGAGCGAGCCCTGGCTGATTGCCAGGGTGAGCGAATCCATCACCCGGATGAAGGGGACGACGCCGGATGTCTTGCCGTTGCCGCCGACCGTCTCGCCGATCGAGCGCAAGTTGCCCCAGTAACTGCCGATGCCGCCGCCGCGCGAGGCGAGCCAGACATTCTCGTTCCACAGATCGACGATGCCGTCGAGGCTGTCATTGGATTCGTTGAGGAAGCAGGAGATCGGCAGGCCGCGTCCCGTGCCGCCGTTCGACAGCACCGGGGTCGCCGGCATGAACCAGTGCTTCGACATGTAGTCGTAGAGCCGCTGGGCATGCGCGGTGTCGTCGGCATAGTAGCTCGCCACCCGCGCGAACAGGTCCTGGAAGCTCTCGCCCGGCATCAGGTAACGGTCGGTCAGCGTCGCCTTGCCGAACTCCGTCAGCAGGCTGTCGCGTGAACGATCCACAGTTACCGCGCCGTGGTCCTCGAATTGTACAACGTCTAACACCCCGAACTCCCTTGCGAGCCTTCACAGAACCGGTTTCCACAGGATGTGGATAATTGTTTTTGAAACCCGGGCATATCCCCAAGATGTTGTGTCCGGGCGAGGGAAAGATACCAAATCTCGGTGCCGTGTCGACAGAAATATGGCCAAAGGCGAAGCGTTTCTTCCCCGGCATTCGGCGACTCCTAGGGTTTCTGCGGATCGTCGCGGAAGCGGAACGATCCCCGGCTGCGCAACTACGTACGGAGGTGAATGGGGCAGATACGGAGTGGTCTGGAGGCCGGCAAAAATTATTGCTGATCCTAGCCAGCAAATTCACTTAATAAATGTTTTTTAAAAGGTAGTCCTGCAAATATAAATCGGCTGGTGCTACGTACAAATGCTGATACATATCTCGCGAGGAACCTGCATATATCCCACCGTGCTGTTTAATGAAACGTAGGCAGGGACTCCCAAGCCGAACATAACCCAAAGGCATATGATGTTATCTCTCAGGAATATTCGTATCGGCAGGAAGATCGGCGGCGGTTTCGGGGTGGTACTGACTCTCGATCCTGGCGTCTGTCGGATTGGTCGAGGTGAATGCTATCGGCTCACTATTTACCGATTATCGTGGTCAGGCACGGCTGACGAACGAAACTGCCCGCATACAGGCGAACCTCCTCGAGGCCCGGGTGGCGGTCAAGACCTTCATGCAGACAGGTACGGCGGATGCAGTGGAAGCCGTGAAAAGCCGGGCCGGACAGGCGCTCGCCATAGCAAACGAGGCCGAGAGACTGGTTACCGACGAGTCGCAGGACGCCATCCTGAAGCAGGTGGTGTCTGATATAAGCCAGTATCTCGCCGCCTTCGAGAAGGCTGTTGCGGCTCAGGCGGTTCGGAACGATGCGGTCAACATTCTTGACGCAACCGGTCCCCGGATGGAGGCGGCTCTGACTGAGATCATGAAGACCGCTGAGCAGGATTTCGCCGTCTCCCAAGCCTACCATGCGGGCCTTGCCCTGCGCAGCCTGCTGCTCGGGCGTATCAACGCAAACAAGTATTTGGTGGCGAACACAGAGGCGAACCACAAGCTGGCCATCGATAGTTTCTCTGAATTCGACGCCGTTCTCGACAAGCTGATCAAGGAACTGCAGAGCGAGGAGCGAAAGGCCAACGCCAACGAGGTTGCGCGCCTTGCCGACACCTACAGGAAGGCGTACGAGCGCGCATATTCGGCGATCCTCAGCCGCAACTCGCTCGTCGGCGGTACGCTGGACGTCATCGGTCCCAAGGTTTCAAGCGACATCGAACGGATGAAACTGGAGGTCAAGGAGCGCCAGGACGCTCTTGGGCCACAGGCGGTACAGTCGATCGCCACTATGAAGGCGGTGAATATCGGGGTTTCACTGATCGCGATCGTCATTGGCATCCTTGCGGCATTCATGATCGGTCGCGGCATCAGCCGACCGGTGGGCGCGATGACCAAAGCCATGAACCGGCTTGCCGAGAAAGACTTTGAGGTCGAGATTCCGGCGCTAGATCACGGCGACGAGATCGGCGACATGGCCAAATCCATGCAGGTCTTCAAGCAGAACATGCAGCGGGCCGAGGCGCTTGCCGCCGAACAGGAACGTGATCGCGAGGCGCAGTTGCGCCGGGCAGAGAAGATCGAACAGCTCAACAAGGAGTTCGATGAGGCCGTTTCCGGCGTCCTCCAGACCGTCTCGTCCGCGGCGACCGAATTGCAGTCGACCGCCGAGAGCATGTCCTCGATCGCCGAGGAAACCAACTCGCAGGCGTCTTCCGTGGCCGCTGCCGCCGAACAGGCGGCGACCAACGTGCAGACGGTGGCGACCGCCGCCGAGGAACTCTCCGCGTCGATCTCCGAGATCGGCCGGCAGATGCGCCATTCGAGCGACATGACGAATTCCGCTTCCGAGCGAGCGAAATCGTCGCAGCGGACGGTGGAAGGGCTCGCGGCATCGTCGGAGAAGATCGGTACGGTTATCGGCCTGATCACGGACATCGCCGAGCAGACCAACCTGCTGGCGCTCAACGCCACCATCGAGGCGGCGCGCGCCGGCGATGCGGGCAAGGGCTTTGCCGTGGTGGCGTCGGAGGTGAAGAACCTCGCCAACCAGACCGGCAAGGCGACCGAGGATATCTCGGCCCAGATCGCCGAGGTGCAGGCCCAGACACGCAACGCGGTGGAAGAGATCGAGCATATCGTCAAGAACATCGAGGAGATCGCCGAGATCGCCCTGACCATCTCGTCCGCCGTCGAGCAGCAGAATGCCGCGACGTCGGAAATCGCCCGCAACGTGCAGGAAGCCTCCGCCGGAACGACGGAAGTGACCACCAATATCACCGGTGTCAGCCATGCCGCCGGCGAGGCGGGCAACGCCGCCGCCCAGGTACTGGAGGCGACCGGCGAGCTGTCCCGGCAGTCCGAGCGCCTGCGCGGTCTTGTCGGCACTTTCCTGGGCGATGTGAAGGCGGCCTGACCCGGCCGCAGGATACACTATCGGGGCGGCTGCCCGCCGATCCCCATGCGTGACGGAGAAGGTGGCGCGGGATAGTCTCGCGTCACCTTTTTCGTGGCGGCAAGGCAGCAGAATTGAACATGACAGTCCCCGATCATTCCCGCATCCGCGGGCTGCTCTTCGACCGTGACGGAACCCTGATCGACTTCCACTCCGCCTGGACGCCGGCGTTCCTCCAGGCGGCCGAGGTCGTGGCGGACGGAAATGCCGACCTGGTGCGGCGGCTGCTGGAGGAGGCGGGGTTCGATATCGCGGCCGGCAGGTCGAAACCCGGCTCGCTGTTCGCGGCGGCCTCCGACGCGGAACTCGCCGCCTTCTGGGCCGGCATGATCCCGGGTGGCGATGCGCAAGACGTTCTCGATGCCATCAAGGGCATCTTCGCCGGCCAGATCGAGGAGAACGCCCGTCCGGTCTGCGACCTCGTCGGGTTCTGCGACAGCATGGACAGCCTCGGCATCGTCCTCGGCATTGCGACCAACGGCAGTTCGCCGTCATCCGAAGCCATGATGCGGCGGTTTGGCGTGCACCCGCGCTTTGCCTACTACGCGGGCTTCGACAGCGGCCATGAACCGAAACCGCATCCCTCGATGGGACATGGCTTCTGCGCGGCAACCGGGCTCGATCCGTCGGAAATGGCGGTCGTCGGCGACAGCCGGCACGACCTCGAGATGGCCCGGGCCGCCGGCGCGGGTCTCGCCATCGGCGTCCTCACCGGTACGTCGGGGCGGGAAGACCTTGAACCTTATGCCGATCTCGTTCTCGCCGACATCACCGGGCTGGTGCCGCTGTTCGAAGGCCGGTGACGAGGAGCGGCGTCAGGCACGGCGCCGGCGCGGGGTCGCGCGCAGCGGCGCCGCATCGTCGGCCACTTCGCCCCAGAGATCGTATTCGTCGGAATGCATGATGGTGGCGCGCACCAGGTCGCCTTCCTTGAAACGGGTCTCGCCGTTCAGGAACACGCAGCCGTCGATTTCCGGCGCGTCGGCGTAGGAACGGCCGATGGCGCCTTCCTCGTCGACCTCGTCGATCAGCACTTCCAGTTCCTTGCCGACACGGGTAGCCATCCGGTCCTCGCTGATCCGGCGCTGCAGTTCCATGAAGGCCGACCAGCGATAGTCGACTTCCTCCGCGTCGACCGGGTCGCCGAGATCGTTGGCGATTGCGCCTTCGACCGGCTCGTACTTGAAACAGCCGGCGCGGTCGATCTGGGCCTCGTCGATCCAGTCCAGCAAATCCTCGAATTCCTCCTCGGTCTCACCGGGGAAGCCGACGATGAAGGTCGAGCGCAGCGCGAGATCCGGGCAGATGTCGCGCCAGTGGCGGATACGGTCCAGCGTCTTCTCATGGTGCGCCGGTCGCCGCATAGCCTTCAGGACGCGCGGGTTGGCATGCTGGAACGGGATATCGAGATAGGGAAGGATGCGCCCCTCGGCCATCAACGGGATGACGTCGTCCACGTGGGGGTAGGGGTAGACGTAATGCAGCCGGACCCAGATGCCGAGATCGCCGAGCGCCTCGCAGAGGTCGAGGAACTTCGTGCGGACCTCGCGGCCGTGCCAGTCGCCGGAGGCGTATTTCAGGTCGATTCCGTAGGCGCTGGTGTCCTGCGAGATCACGAGGAGTTCGCGCACGCCGGAGAGCGCCAGGTTCTCGGCTTCCTTCAGCACGTCGCCGATGGGGCGCGAGACGAGGTCGCCGCGCAGTTGCGGGATGATGCAGAAGCTGCAGCGGTTGTTGCATCCCTCGGATATCTTGAGGTAGGCGTAATGCCGGGGCGTCAGCTTGAGTCCCGCCGGCGGCACAAGGTCCACGAACGGATCGTGCATTGGCGGCAGCACGTTGTGCACGGCGTCCACCACCGCCTCGTACTGGTGCGGTCCGGTGACCGAGAGCACGCCGGGATGGATCGAGCGTATGGCGTTCTCGTCGCCGCCCATGCAGCCGGTGACGATCACCTTGCCGTTCTCGGCCAGCGCCTCGCCGATGGTCTCCAGCGATTCCGCGCGCGCGGTATCGAGGAAGCCGCAGGTATTGACGATGACGGCGTCCGCTCCGTCATAGCTTTCGGAGACCTCGTAGCCCTCGGCGCGCAGCCGGGTGAGGATACGTTCGGAATCGACCAGGGCCTTCGGGCAGCCGAGGCTGACGAGGCCGACACGGGGCGCAGTCTGTTTCATGCGGCGCTATGTCGGGTATCGGGCGGCGATTGTCCAGCCGATCCTTGACGGAAAAGGCGCCGCCCCGCCGGAAGGGGTCTCCGGCAGGGCGGCAAACCAGGTCAGACTTGCAATCTGCCCTTCAGGAACTCGACCGT
>JAVKCR010000263.1:0-13200 GCA_040222645.1 Rhodospirillales bacterium | reverse complement strand
AATGCCGCGGCCCGTATCAGCCTGTAGGGTTGCGGCTGCCACGGCGACCTCCTGCCAGGAACCAGAACATCCAGATCGCGAACATGATGCCCCCGATCGCGTACCTGCTCGGCATGTCGCCCACCAGCTGGCGGGCGTATCCTTCCAGGAAGGCAGCCGCGAACAGCATGATGACGGCGCCGACCAGCATCATCGCCGCCGAGCGCCCGGACTGCGCGAGATTGTCGAGGCGCGACAGCCGGCCCGGAAAGGCGACCGCGCGCCCGATCACCAGCCCGGCGCCGCCGCAGATCACGATCGCGGTTATTTCCGTCGTGCCATGCACGAACAGCCAGCCGCCGATATCCGCCCCGAGTCCGCGCCCGGCATAGAGCGCGATGAAGGCGCCGAGCGTGCAGCCGTTGTAGAACATCAGCAGCATGGTCGGTACCCCGAAGGCGAACCCGAGCGCGAAAGAGAGCAGCCCGATACCGGCATTGTGGCTGAACAGCCAGGATGCGAAGATCTGCATGTCACCCAGGTGGGACCCGGCCTGCCCGTAGATCGATGCCCGCAGGGCCTCGTCGCTGGCGGTGGGCGTGCGGTCTGCAGCCATCTCTGCAGAGATGAAGCTGTAGTACCAGTCGGCATTGCCGGTCACGAGCGCATAGGCGACGAGCACGCCGGCACCGAAGATCAGCGCCGCGACCAGCAGGCAGCCCGCCCCGGACCGTACCGCCGACGGCACCCGGCGCCAGAGCATGTCCCAGAGGCTGGCGGCGAAACCGGCATTCACCCCGTAGATCGCGAGATAGGCTCGTGCCGACAGCGCCTCGAGGTAGGCGAGCAGGGCGGCATCGAGGGACGTCGCCCGCGCCACCGACAGCGATGACAGCGTCTGGCGGTAGAGCGCCGGCAGCCGCAGCGTCTGTTCCGCGGTCAGGCGCTTGAGCCCCTTCTTCTCGACGATCTCCACCAGCGCCTCGAGTTCGCGCCAGGTTGCCTCGCGTTCGCGCCGGAAGACCGAGCTCTTCAGGTTCGCCGGACCCGCTGCAACGGCGGCACTCATATCGAATCCCTCCGCTTGATCTCGATATAGCGGTTCAGCAGGTCGGTGCCGAACCGGGCGGGTGTCGTCTCGATGCAATCGATGCCGCGCCGGCGCAGGTTCTCCAGCACCACCTGGCGGTCGCGCAAGGCGGTGTCGGCGACCACCGCGCGTCCGATATCCTCAAGCGAGCGGACCGCGCCGGAACGCGCCGTCTCCAGCGCCGTCTCGGAGAAGGTGACGAACAGCACCAGGTGCCGGCGGGCGAGCCGCGCCAGGTTGTCGAGCATCAGTTCCGCGGTCACCGTATCCTCGAAATCCGTCATCACCACGATCAGCGAGCGGCGGTTCAACTCGCCCGCAAGCCGGGTGAAGGACAGCGTGTAGTTGGTCTCGTCGGAGGAATAGGCGATATCCGCCGCCTTGCGCCGGAGCAGCGGGAAGGAATGCGCACCGCCGACCGGCGGCATCGCCAGCGCGATATCAGCATTGAAGCTGTAGAGGCCGAAGCGGTCGCCCTCGCGGAAGGCCATGTAGCCGAGCTGCATCGCGCCGGTCACCGCATGGTCGAGCTTGGCGACACCGTCGATGGTCTCCGCCATCAGGCGGCCACTGTCGATGGCGACGACGATCTGGTGGTTGCGCTCGGTGCGGAATTCCTTGCAGACCAGCTTGCGGTGCCGCGCGGTATGCTTCCAGTCGATCGAGCGGTGGTCGAGGCCGGGCACGTAATCGCGCAGCGCATCGAACTCCGAGCCGTCCCCCTGCAGGAACTGGGGTTTCGGACCGAACAGCGATTCCCGGCTGTCGAAGGCAATGGCGGTACGGCGGACCGCGACGATATTCGGTACCACAGGCACTTCCGCACCGGTCTCGATCCGGGCCGTGCCGGAAACCATGCCGAGCGGGCTGCGCCAGCCGACCCAGATTGCAGGGATGCGCACGATGCCGCGTTTGACCGGCATGACATGCAGGTCGATCCGGTGCTGGCCGGCGGCGAAGTCCCCCGGCGCCGCGTCATAAACCAGCATGATCCCGTCATCGGGTGATTCGACGGCGAGCCGGAGCGCGGGAAGATTGCCCGTACTGCCGATCTCCAGCGCCGCGACGACCGGTTCGCCGACGAACAGCGCCTCCGGTCCGTCGAGCCGCAGGGTGACATCGCGGCGGCGCGTCATCCGCGCGGCATCGAACAGGATCACCGCGACCGCCGCGGCCTCTATCCACAGCGACATCGCCCAGGCATGCGGCGCCGTCACCAGGATGGCCGCGATGGCGGCGGCGGCAAGGCCGAGCAGGATGGCGGCGCGGGCGGTCGGCATGGTCAGCGCGGCGCGGCGATCTCGGAGAGCACGGATTCGATCACCGCCTCGGTGGTCGCGCCCTCGATCTCGGCGCCCGGCGAAAGCTGGATGCGGTGGCGCAATGCCGGCGTGGCGATGAACTGGATGTCGTCGGGAATGACGTAGTCCCGGCCCTGCAACGCGGCGTAGGCGCGCGCCGCGATGGCGATCATGTTCGCGGCCCTCGGCGAGGCGCCGAAGGAGATCGCCGGGTGTTCCCGCGTCGCCCGCACGATATCCACCACGTAATCGATCAGATCGTCGGCGATGCGCAGGCCGGCGACGATTTCCCGGATTTCCGCGATCCGCCCGAGATTCGCGATCGCCCGCACGCCGAAAGCCTCCACATCGGGCATGGCGCTGCGGTGGCCGTGCCGGGCGACGATGGCGCGCTCCTCGTCCCGGTCGGGATAGGCGATGACATGCTTGAACAGGAACCGGTCGAGCTGCGCCTCCGGCAGCGGGTAGGTGCCCTGCTGCTCGATCGGGTTCTGGGTCGCGATCACCATGAAGCCGTCGCCGAGCGAATGGCTTGCGCCGTCGATGGTCACCACCCGTTCCTGCATCGCCTGCAGCAGCGCCGCCTGCGTCTTCGGCGGGGTGCGGTTGATCTCGTCGGCGAGCAGCAGTTCGGTGAAGATCGGCCCTTTCGTCAGGTGGAAGGCATTGCTCTGGAAGTTGAACAGGTTGGTGCCGATCACGTCGCCCGGCATCAGATCCGGCGTGAACTGGATGCGCCCGAACTTCAGGTCGAGGGCTGCGGCAAAGCTGCGCACCAGCAGGGTCTTCGCCGTTCCCGGCACGCCCTCGAGCAGGATATGTCCGCCGGACAGCAGCGAGACGGTCATCAAATCGACCGCCGCTTCCTGCCCCACCACGATACGGGAAATTTCTTCCTTCAGCGCCGTCGAGAAGGCGCCGATGTCACCGGATTCCATGCAAGACCTCTTTGCTCCATTGATTCAGCCGGGCGGCAAGGGCTACCGCCTCGACCCGGCGGCCTGTAACGGCCGCACCGAAATAACCGAGACCGGCGAGCATGCCGCGCAGGTCTCCCTCGACGCCCCGCCTCCGGCCGATCTCCGCGATATGGCGAACGCGCTGCTCGGTGGTCAGGCGTCGCGACAGCCGCATCTCCTCCGACATCACCCGCATTGTCATCGCTGCATATTCGCGCGCCAGCAACCGGTAATCGCCACGCTGGCCGAGCAGCATCGCCGTCACGTCGTAGAGCGTGCCGCGGCCGGCCGCATGAGCGGGCCGGGCCTTCATCGCCGGGCCGAAGCGTTTCACGCCGGCCAGCACCAGCACCAGAAGCGCCATCGCCACGGCCAGCGTCGGGGCGACCAGCGGCGGGCTCAGCAGGTTGCGCCAGAGATCGGGCCGCTGGCCGAAGCCGTGGATTTCCTCGTCGAAGACGAAGGCATCGTTTGATCCGGCTATCTGGTCGAGGATCATGGCCGTCAACTGCGCATTCTCGCCACGACTGAGCCCGCTGTTATTCAGAATATCCGGATCGCTGAGCAGGAAGGTGCGGCTGAACCGGTTGCCGACTCGCGCCAGCAGGATACCGCTACCGACTTGCAACAAGGGCTGGAGGCCGGGATTCCATTGCAGAAGTTGCAGGTCGTCTACGTCTATCTCCGGTGGATTGAGAACGAAGTCGCCATGTATCCGGCGGTGCGCCAGACCACGGGTCAGTCGCAGGTTCTGAACCACCGGTTCGGCAATGCCGGCAATCCGTTCCACGGCGACCAACCGGTGCGTGCCAACCCACCGGGCATTCGCCTCATGGCGGCCGACCAGCCGTTTCGGAAGCACGATCAACGTTGACCGCGCCGACCGGGCCGACCCGACGAGATTCTTCAGCAATTCGGCGCTTTCAGGTTCAACGGCAAGCAGGAGGTTGTCGGCCGCGGCTTTCTCGGCGGACCGGCTGCGGCTCACCAGAACTGTCCGGCCACTGGCACGAAGCGTTTCGACCAGCGCCTTGTGCCCGACTGCGGACACCGAATAGGTGCTGGCGTCGAAATCGGACTCGCGTTGCACGTCCGGTGCAACCATCGATATGACAACAATGCCCGTGAAGGAGAGGATGCCAACCGTCATCAGGGCGGCCAGCGTCCGGATAGAAAATACGGCATTGTCATTCATGACGCTGTACCGCCGTCAATGATAGCTTCGGATCGGACGAGCATAGAATCGAGGTCCGCCTGGGCTGGGGGGCGGCCGGCATAATGGACCCGCTCACGAAGCGTGACGAGCGCGCGGAGCAGGTCGAGAGTCGAAGCCTCCGCCCGGAGCTTGCTGAGAATCTGGCGGGCGGTATCGGCCTCACGGTGGCGCTGTCCTGTACGGTCGGCGATCGCCGCGAGTACCGCGTCCAGCAGGTAGCCGGCCGCCAGGTCGAGATTGCCGTCGGCCAGGGCCTGGCGGGCGCTGGCCAGCAGCCGGTGCGGCGCTATCTGCGGCTGCTCCGCCTGGACCTCTCCCGGCTTCCCAGCCGGACGAAGCGCAAGCTTCGGCGCCAGCCAGCGTACCAGCAGGAACAACCCCGCCGCGAGGATTACAGCCAGCAGCAAGAACAGCACCGCCTGCAGGCCGTCCCCGGTGCCGCTCATGTCTATCCCGGGAACACTCTCGAACAGCCAGCGCATCGAATCGGCCAGCCTGCGCAGCAACTCGGCCAGCCATTCCGGCGGCTCGTCCGGCGGTTCCGGCAGGGCAGCGGCCGGAAACGCCGTCTGGTAGGCCGGGTCGCTGAGGACCTGTCGCGCGGCGTCGGCGAATCCGTCCGGATTCATGCCGGACCGGAGTAGCGACGCAGACCGGGCCTGCCGGCTATCGCGGAAAGTTTATCGCGCATAAGATGAAGTCTGCGAGGTCTTGCGCCATGCTGCAAGCGAACTTGCAATCCGGCCGGATCGGCCAATCTAGAGTCAAGGCGACAGGCAAGGCAACGGGTTACGCGCACCGGTGGTTGGAGTGGTCATGAAATGGACGATGAGAATAGCGGTGCTTGCCGCCGTGCTGGCTGTCGGACCCCTGACCGCCGTCTCCACGGGGCTTGCTGACGTGAGCCGCGACTGGCGCAGCGCCAGCCGGGAATCGACCGGACAATCGCCCGATCCCGCCACAACGCAGGAAGCCGTCGTGCAGGCCTTCGCGGCGCGTGCCTGGTCATGGCGCGGCGCCTTCGGGGTGCATAGCTGGATCGCCACCAAGCGGACGGGCGCCGACAGCTTCAAGGTCTACGAGGTGGTCGGCTGGCGCGCCCGGCGCGGCCTTCCGGTGATTTCCGTCAACGGGCGCGCGCCGGACGGGCGCTGGTTCGGCTCGGAACCGGAATTGCTGCGCGACATGCGCGGCCCGGGCGTCGAGAAGATCATCGACCGCATCGAGGCGGCGGTGGGAACCTATCCCTATCCGGAGGAATATCGCGTCTGGCCGGGACCGAATTCCAACACCTTCATCGCCCATCTCGCGCGCGCGGTGCCGGAACTGCGGCTCGACCTGCCGCCGACCGCCATCGGCAAGGACTGGATTCCGTCGAACGTGGTCGCCAGCGCCCCGAGCGGCACCGGCTTCCAGTTCAACATCCTCGGCGTGCTCGGTCTGATGGCCGCGAAGGAGGAAGGCATCGAGATCAACCTGCTCGGCTTCACCTTCGGCATCGACCCGCTCGACCCGGCGCTCAAGCTGCCGGGTGTCGGACGCCTCGGCCCGGCCACGGAAATCATCGAGGTTCCGTCGGAATAGGGGCTTTCCCCCGGCCGTTCGCCCGACAATAATCCCCCCATGAGTATCTGGGGGAAGATCATCGGCGGGGTCGCCGGGCTCGCCGTCGGCGGGCCGATCGGTGCGCTGGTCGGACTGGCCGGCGGGCACGTGTATGACCGCATGCGCGGCGGAGAAACCGGCGGCGGCGGCATGGCGCCGGCCTTCGGCAATGTCACCGAAGAACAGAAGCGCCAGGCCTTCGCGGTCGGCGTCGTGGTGCTTAGCGCCAAGATGGCGAAGGCCGACGGCGTCGTCACCCGTGACGAGATCGACGCCTTCAAACGCATGTTCCATGTCACCGGCGACGGCGCGGCCCAGGTCGGCCGCCTGTTCGACGAGGCGCGCAAGGATGCCAGCGGCTTCGAACCCTACGCCCGTCAGCTCGGCTCGCTGTTCAAGAACGAGAAGGCGGTGCTCGAGGAATTGCTGGCCGGTCTCTGCGTCATCGCCATGGCCGACGGCGTGCTGCACGACAACGAGCAGCGCTTCCTCGAGAAGGTCGCGCGACAGTTCGAGCTATCCGATGCCTCGATCCACCGCATCTTCGTCACCCATCTGAAGCTCGACAGCGAGCCGGACCCCTACGAGGTGCTCGGCGTCGACCGCGCCCTGCCCGAGCTGGAACTCCGCGCCGCCTACCGCCAGCTGGTGCGCGACCACCATCCGGACCGGCTGGTGGCCCAGGGCATGCCGGAGGAATTCATCGCCCAGGCGAACGAGAAGCTGGCCACCATCAACGCCGCCTGGGACCAGGTCTGCAAGGAACGCGGCTTCAACTAGGCCCGTCCCCGAAGAGTTTTCCACAGGCGTCACGGTTGCGGGCCAGCCTGCGTCCTGCAATATCCTCGGATCATGAGTCCTGACAGCGGCGCCGCCACACCCGACCTCCAGAACGCGACCCCGATGATGACGCAATATCTCGGGATCAAGGAAGCGCATCCGGACTGTCTCCTGTTCTACCGCATGGGCGATTTCTACGAGCTGTTCTTCGACGACGCGGTGAAGGCGTCGGAAGCGCTCGACATCACGCTGACCAAGCGCGGCCACCATGACGGCGCCGACATCCCGATGTGCGGCGTGCCGGTGCACAGCCACGAAGGCTATCTTTCGAAGCTGATCCGCAAGGGCTTCCGTGTCGCGGTCTGCGAACAGACCGAATCGCCGGAAGAGGCGCGCAAGCGCAAGGGCAACAAGCTGGTCGCCCGCGACGTCATCCGCGTCGTCACGCCGGGCACGCTGACCGAGGACAACCTGCTCGATGCGCGCCGCCACAACTACCTCGCGGCGCTCGCCGATGCTCAGGGAAAGCTGGCGCTGGCCTGGGCCGACATGTCGACGGGCGATTTCATGGTCGAGAGCGTCGAGGCCGACACGCTTGCCTCGACGCTGGCGCGCATCGCGCCGGGCGAGATCATCCTGCCGGACCGGCTCTATGCCCGCGGCGAACTCGCCGACGCGCTCGAGGAAAGCCGCAACCTGCTGTCGCCGCTGCCCGGCTCACGCTTCGACAGCGCCGGGGCCGAACGGCGGCTGAAGGAAGCCTTCGCGGTCGGTGCTCTCGACGCTTTCGGGGATTTCCCGCGGGCCGAGATTGCTGCCGCCGGTGCTCTGGTCGACTACCTCGATCTCACCCAGAAGGGCCGCATGCCGCGCCTCAACCCGCCGCGACGGCAGGCGAGCGGTGCGGCGATGGAGATCGACGCCGCGACCCGGCGCAACCTGGAACTGGTGCGAACCCTCACCGGCGAGCGCGCGGGCAGCCTGCTGCATTGCATCGACCGCACGGTGACCGGCGCCGGGGCGCGGCTGCTGGCCGACCGGCTGGCCGCGCCCTTGACCAACCCCGAGACGATCGGCGAACGGCTCGATTCGGTACAGTTCTTCGTCGCTCATCCGAGGCTTCGCGGCGACCTCCGCGCGGCGCTCAAGCAATGCCCGGATATCGAGCGCGCGCTGTCGCGCCTCGCGCTCGGCCGCGGCGGACCGCGCGATCTCGCCGCGATCCGCGACGGGCTGGCCCAGGCGATGGCCATTTCCGCGGCGCTGCCAACGGAAACGCTGCCTTCGGAGCTTGCCCGCGCCGCGGGCGGGATCGGCGATCACCAGGCGCTTGTCGGCGAACTGGGCGCGGCGCTGGCCGAGGAGCTTCCGCTCAATGCCCGCGACGGCCGGTTCATCAACCGCGGCTATGCGGCGGACCTCGACGAATTTGTCGTGCTGCGCGACGAGAGCCGCCGCCATGTGCTGGATCTAGAGGCCCGCTACCGGGAAAGCGCCGGCATCTCGACGCTCCGCATCAAACACAACAACGTGCTCGGCTATTTCATCGAGGTCTCGGCCAAGGCCGCCGACCAGATGCCGGCGGATGGCCCCTTCATCCATCGCCAGACACTGGCCAGCGCGGTGCGCTATTCCTCGGTCGAGCTCGGCGAACTCGAGGGCCGCATCTCGCAGGCCGCCGACCGGGCGCTGGCGCTCGAACTGGAAATCTTCGAGAAGCTGGCGGCCGAGGTCTGCGACGCGGCGCTCACCATCTCGGCGGCGGCCCGCAGCCTCGCCGTGCTCGACGTTTCCTCGGCGCTGGCCGAGCTTGCCGAAGACCGCCGCTATTGCCGCCCGAAAGTCGATGCGAGCCGCGCCTTCCATATCGAGGCCGGTCGCCATCCGGTGGTCGAGGCGGCGTTGGCCGCCAGCCAGGGCGGGGCCTTCACCCCCAACGATTGCGATCTCGAGACCGACGCGAGGCTCTGGCTGCTGACCGGCCCCAACATGGCGGGCAAGAGCACCTTCCTGCGCCAGAACGCGCTGATCGCGATCCTCGCCCAGACCGGCGCCTACGTGCCCGCGACCTCGGCCCATATCGGCATCGTCGACCGCCTGTTCAGCCGTGTCGGCGCGGCGGACGATCTCGCGCGCGGGCGCTCCACCTTCATGGTCGAGATGGTCGAGACCGCCGCCATCCTAAACCAGTCGGGCGAGCGCGCGCTGGTCATCCTCGACGAGATCGGGCGCGGCACGGCGACCTTCGACGGGCTGTCGATCGCCTGGGCGGTGGTCGAGCACCTGCACGAAATCAATCGCTGCCGGGGTCTGTTCGCCACCCATTATCACGAACTGACCGCCTTGCGGTCCCGCCTCGACGGGCTTGCCTGCCATTCCATGCGGGTGAAGGAATGGGAGGGCGACGTGGTCTTCCTGCACGAGGTGACCACGGGCGCCGCCGACCGCTCCTACGGCATCCATGTGGCCCGCCTCGCCGGCCTGCCCTCGCCCGCCATCGTCCGCGCCGAGGAAGTGCTGCGCAGCCTGGAGCAGGGCGAGCAATCGGGCGTGGTCACGCGCCTTGCCGACGATCTGCCACTGTTCGCCGCCATGGCCGAACGCCCGCGGCCGGGGCTGGCCGCGAAAGCCGGACCGGACCCGTTGCGCGAGAAGGTGCGCGGCATCAACCCGGACGAGCTGACGCCGCGGGACGCGCTAGACCTGCTCTACGCCCTTCGGTCGGAAGCCGACGGCGAGCCGTGAGCGGAGACCTCCGCTACGTCGCCGCCCTGCCCGTCTGGGGCGACTGGTACGTGGATTTCTTTCATGCCGCCGCCCTGCCGACGCTGCTCTCGCCCGGCAACCTGCCAGCCTTTGCAACGCAATCGACCTTCACCGCCCTGCTCTATACAAGGCCGCAGGATCTCGACCGGCTGTCGCGCCATCCCCGGATGCACGACCTCGCCCGCTTCGCCGACATCCGCTTCAAGGCATTGCCGGGCGATATCGAGGAATTCGCCACCGGCGCCGACGGCATCCGGCGCAAGCTCACCGTCATGTCGCGCTGTCTCGAGGTGGCGATCCGGGCGGCGGAGGAGGATCCCGGCCTCGTCGCGATGTTCCCGCTCGCCGACCTGCTCTATGCCGACGGTGCGCTCGGTGCGGTTCATGCGCGGATGCAGGCAGGCTGCCGCGCGGTTGGGATCGTCACCCCCCATCTCTCGGCGGAAGCTGTCCTCGCCGCCGGTGACGAGCTGACCGCCATCGCCGGGACGCCGGAGGGCCTGCTCCGCTTCACGCTCGACCACGCCCATGAATCGTTCAGGCGGCAATTCATCGCCAGCCGCCCCTTCTCGGGCCGTCCCAGCCAGTTCTATGTCGATGGCGGCACCGCTGGCTTCGCCGCCCGCGCGATCCACCTGCACCCGCTGGCGGTCCGTCCTGTCCGCCGCGTCAACAGGCTGTCGGCCAGCATCGACACCGCCTATTTCTTCGACGCCGTCCCCGACACCGCCGACCGCCATGTGATCGCCGACAGCCGTGAGGCGCTGGTCGTGGAATGCTCCCGCGACGGCTACCTCGCGGATCTCGGTGACTGGCCGGCCTTCGATGCCGACCGCCTTGCCGGCTGGGTCCGCGCGCTTGCCCTCGCCCCCGGCCAGGCAGGGCTTCTGGACACCGATATCCGCTTCCACGCCGGCGTCGGCGACCTCGACGCGGCAGGCCGGAAAGCCGGGGATATCGCGAAAGCGCTGCGGCTGGAACTGGGCCCGGCCTGACGCGCGGCGAAACGTGCCGGGGGTCGCCATCCGGCCTGCGACACACTATGTTCCGTGCGACGCAGTCTCAACGGAGGCCCCATGGGCAACCCGACGGTTCGCAAGAAGAAAGACATCATCGACCGCCAGGACCTGATCGGCGAACTCGATGCGATTGCCGCCGAGAAGGGTGCGTCCGCCTCGCGCCCGGCCTTGCTCGCCCGTCTGAAGGCGGCGCTGAAGACCGGCGAGGCGGAGATCGAGGACCGCTTCATCAACCGCCGGATGACCGGGCTCGAGGCCGTCGCCGCCCGCTCCTACATGATCGACCAGATCGTCCGGGTGGTGCACGACTTCGCCGACCAGCATGTCTATCCCGCCGGCACCCGGACCACGTCGGACACGCTCTCTATCATCGCGGTCGGCGGCTACGGCCGCAGCCGGCTGGCGCCGCAATCCGACGTCGACCTCCTGTTCCTGCGCGCCTACAAGGATGCGCCGCGCGTCGAACAGATCGTCGAGTACATCCTCTACATGCTCTGGGATACCGGCCTCAAGGTCGGCCAGGCCACCCGCACCATCGACGAGAGCCTGCGTTACGCCTCGGACGATCTCACCATCCGCACGGCCTTGCTCGATGCCCGCTGGCTGTGGGGCGACCAGGAACTCTATTTCAAGCTGCGCGACCGCTTCCAGACCCAGATCGTCGCCAAGACCCGCGCCGAGTTCGTCGCCGCCAAGCTGAAGGAACGCGACGACCGGCACGAACGGCTCGGCGATACCCGCTACGTGTTGGAGCCCAACATCAAGGAAGGCATGGGCGGCCTGCGCGACCTCCCGACGCTGCGCTGGATCGGCCGTTACATCTATTCGACCGAGGATGTCGCCGGCCTGCAGGACGAGGGCGTCATCGATTCCACCGCGGCGAAGAAGTTCCAGAAGGCGACCGAGTTCCTGTGGACGGTGCGCCTGCACCTGCACATGATCGCCGGGCGGCCCGAGGAGCGCCTGACCTTCGACGTGCAGCCGGAGATCGCGGCCCGCATGGGCTATACCGACCATGCCGGCGCCGCCGCGGTCGAACGCTTCATGAAGCATTACTACCTGATCTCGAAGAATGTCGGCGACCTCACCCGCATGATCTGCGCGGTGCTGGAGGAGCGCCACAAGCCGAAGCGCCGCCTGCACCAGCGCGTGATCGACAAGTTCAGCCGCCAGGCCAAGGAGATCGAGGGCTTCCGGCTCGAGGGCGACCGGCTGACGGTGCTGGACGAGACGACCTTCACCAGCGATCCGGTCAACCTGATCCGCTTCTTCCATATCGCCGACAAGAACAACCTCGACATCCATCCGGACGCCCTGCAGGCGATCAACGAGAATCTCAAGCTGGTCAATGCCAAGCTGCGCGCCAACGAGGAAGCGAACCGCCTGTTCATGGAGATGCTGGCCTCGCCGCGCGATCCGGAACTGGCGCTGCGCCGGATGAACGAATGCGGCGTGTTCGGCCGCTTCCTGCCGGATTTCGGCCGCGTCGTGGCGCAGATGCAGTACGATACCTACCATGTCTACACCGTCGACGAGCACACCATCCGCGCCATCGGCATGCTGCACCGGATCGAGCGCGGCGAATTGAAGGACGAGGTGCCGATCGCCACCGACGTGGTGCACAAGATCGGCTCCCGCCGGGCGCTCTACCTCGCGGTGCTGCTGCACGATATCGCCAAGGGCCGCGGCGGCGACCATTCCGAGCTCGGCGCCGATGTCGCGCTGAAGATCGGCCCGCGCATGGGGCTGACGCCGGAAGAGACGGAGACCGTTTCCTGGCTGGTGCGCTACCACCTCTTGATGAGCTCCACCGCCTTCAAGCGCGACATCGACGATCCGAAGACGATCGAGAACTTCATGAACGTGGTGAAGTCGCCGGAGCGTCTCAAGCTGCTGCTGATCCTGACCGTCGTCGACATCCGCGCCGTCGGGCCGAACATCTGGAACAACTGGAAGGCGGCGCTGCTGCGACGGCTCTATTACGCCTGCGACGAGATGCTGTCCGGCGGGCTGACCACGGAAAGCCGGGATTCCCGCGTCGAGCGTGCGCAGGCCGAGGTGCGCGAGCAGCTGACGGACTGGTCGGACGCGGACTGGGATAATCTGGTCGAACGTTCCTATCCCGCCTACTGGCTGGCCTACCCGACGGAGGCGATCGTCCGCCATGCCCGGCTGATGCGCGAGGCCGACCGCAACCGGGCGCCGCTGACGGTGGTCCACCGCCACGATACCTATCGCGGCTCGACCGAGATCACGATCTACACCGCCGACCATCCGGGCCTGTTCTCCCGCATCGCCGGCGCCATCGCGATCAAGGACGCCAATGTCATCGATGCCCGCATCGTCACCATGGCCGACGGCATGGCGCTCGACAGCTTCTGGATCCAGAGCGAGGAAGGCACCCTGTTCGACAATCCGAAGCGCCTCGCCCAGCTCACGGTCGCCATCGACGAGGCGATCGCCGGCGACGTGAAGCCGGCGGTGG